>NZ_FR898771.1:7893-36030 GCF_000437715.1 Catenibacterium sp. CAG:290 | reverse complement strand
AACTGATTACGTACATATTATACGAGGAGGAAAGACCATGAAAGCAAGAACTTACTCAATCATAGAATTCAAAAGAATATTAGAAAACAATGGTTACCGCTTCCTTAGACATGCGAAAGGGGACCATTGTATTTACTCTAATGGTGAACGCTCTATCACTATTAAGAGGAGTCATGTGAATAAGATGATTGCCCGAAGACTTATTAGAGAATATGATTTGAAAGTAGAAGACTAACATCTTCATTCACAAAACTTAAGCATGAAAACAACCTCTAGGCTATTAATCTAGAGGTTGTTTGTGTATTGTATTTCTGCCAATAAATTAGAATTTATTATGAAATTGTAATAATTGATTACTTATCATGGTAGATAGAATCCTATGATATAATTTGTGCATGGAACAACCGTATACGGTAGGTGGTTATCCTTGGTCGTTATGGCGAAGGTACGCAACCCTTCGTGATTCTTCTCTTAAGTTGAAAACGGAGGTGATGCCTGATGACAACGTATGAAATAATCATGATTATGTTAACGTGTTTGACACTGATCATATCTTTATTGACACTTGTTGTTAGATTACTTCTTATCATTATTGATAAGAACGAAAAAAAGTAACTACCTCGCTCCTAGGAAAAGTTTGAGGTAGTTACTTACCAAAAATAAATCCAAGGACAACCGCTTACTGGTTGTTCCATCTTTCGTTTCTATTATAGTTTACAACAAATTTAAAGTCAATATATGAAGCTATGAGCGATGCTCATAGTTTTTTTTTGAAAAAAATTTAACTTTTTTTGAGAAAAAAAACATCTTCTAGATGTATAGGTTAGTAGAGGGCCAAAGGAGGTGGTGATTGTGAAGTGTCCTGTATGTGGCAATGAGGATGAAAACTACATTAGCTATATCAATAAGAGACCTTATTGTAGAAAGTGCATAGCATTTGGACGTACTTATTTAGATGAAGTTTATCCAATACACAAGACTCCTTTAATAATGACTGATGCGTCCTATCATCTTTCTTTTAGATTATCATCCCGCCAGCAGTTCATCTCTGATCAACTTATCACGAATTATGAGAATGCCACGAATTCTATTGTCCTTGCCGTATGTGGCTCTGGTAAAACAGAAATTTCTTATGCGATTATCAAGCATGTGATTGAAAATGGTGGACGAGTATGCTTCACAATCCCTAGAAGACAATTGTGTATAGAATTACATGAAAGAATTCAGAAGGATTTTCCTCACTTAACCATTGGTCTTCTATATGGGGGCTATCAAGAGAATAGTAATGCTCCCTTAATCATTTGTACAACTCATCAGCTCTATCGATTTGTATCTTCTCCTTTTGATTTAATTATTATGGATGAAGCAGATGCCTTTCCTTTTTATGGAGATGATGTATTGAACTCTATCTTTTATCATGCCTCTAAAAGGTATATTAAATTATCCGCTACATTACTTGAGGAAGATATTCATGATGAATGTGTCATGATCATGAATCGACGCTACCATGGTCATGATCTGCCTGTTCCTCATATTTATATCATTCCTCAATTTTTGTGGCTCATATCCTTGAAATATTGGATTAAGAAACTATTAGAAACACACCAGAAAGTACTCGTATATGTACCTAGGAAAAGTGATGCACAATACTATGCAGACTTATTAAAGGATACATATAAAGTGCAGGGTGTGAGTTCAGAGTCTCCTTATTTAAATGAATATACAAAGGATTTTAAAGAAGGCTTACTAGAAGTTTTAATCACCACAACGATATTAGAAAGAGGAATCACAATAGAAGATGTACAAGTGATTGTATTAGAAGCAGGAGATCGTATATTTGATGAAAGAACATTGATACAGATTGCGGGAAGAGTAGGAAGAAAAATAGGATATGAGGATGGAAGAATATTATTAATAGACAACCATTATTCAAAGGCGATGAAAGGATGTATAAAAACCATTCAGAAGCTCAACAGGATGTCTGTTTGATCTGTTTATCCTCTATATCTAAAACATCTTCTTTTCATCAATTATTTACGCATCACTGTATCTGTTCCTCCTGTTTATCTTTATTTAAGAGAATTGATATTAAGACAAACTTTCAAGGTTATCCGCTACGCATATTATATGCTTACAATGACTTCTTCCGTACCCTGCTTTTTCGTTATAAGGGACAATATGATTATGCCTTAAAGGATGCTTTCTTAGATATGTACAAAAGAGAACTACAAAGACGCTATAAGGATTATTTGATTGTTGTTGCGCCAAGTGCGTCAAAGGCCAATGTTGTGCGTGGTTTCGCCCCTAACCAAGCCATCGCAATGACAATTCACTCTCATGTTTTCAATGGACTTTATAAGAAAGTAGATTATAAACAAAGTGATCAGTCTTATACACAAAGAGCAGGGATACGTGATGTCATTGGTTTAAGAGGTGGTGCATTCCTTAAAAACAGGAAAATATTACTCTTAGATGATGTGATGACTTCTGGAGAAACAATCAAGACCTGTCTTGAATTAATTGAAAAAGAAAAACCTCAAAAAATCGAAATATTGATCCTCTCTATGAAAGAAAAATACCTTGTAAACTTGGGAATAATTAAACAAGCAAGGAGTATATAAAATCTTTTGTTTTTTGCGGTATGTATGATATAATGTATACGATTTTGTATTGAAAGGAGACACATCATGCCTAGTAAAAAACAAGAAATTAGAAAACAAGTTAAGAAAAAGTTGAAAAAGGAAGGAATGGAGCATCAGGAACTCAATCAAGAGGCTGAAATCGTTGATTTAGGTGATCATCGTGGTGATGATATCATTGTAGAATCATTTGACGATATCAAGACAGATGCAAAACCATTACCATTCTCTACAACACCCCAGAAAGAGAAAAAAGGAATTACTGGCCGTATTAAGAGTATTTTCTCACAGGACAGTTCAATTCTACGTAAATTAGAAAAACAGGCAGATGAAATTATTGCGATAGAACCTCAGGCTCAGGCGATGAGTGATGAAGAATTATGTGCTCAGACTCAGTTCTTTAAAGATCGTCTAGCAAAGGGTGAGACATTAGATGATATTTTACCAGAAGCATTTGCGGTTGTACGTGAAGCAGCTTATAGAGTACTAGGACTCAAAGCCTTCAAAGTACAGTTAATGGGTGCTATTTCACTTCATAATGGTGATATTGCAGAAATGAAAACAGGTGAAGGTAAAACTCTAACATCTATCTTCCCAGTTTATTTGAATGCCTTAGATGGTAAGGGTGTTCATGTTGTTACAGTTAACGAATACTTAGCACGTCGTGACTGTGAATTAAATGGACAGGTTTATAAGTTCTTAGGCTTGACTGTTGGTTTAAATGAAAGAGAACTAGATGCAGATGATAAGAGAAAACAGCATGCATGTGATATTACATATACTACAAATGCTGAATTAGGATTCGATTACTTACGTGATAACATGGTCACTAACTATGAAGATAAAGTACTTCGTCCATTACATTATGCATTAGTCGATGAAGTAGACTCTATCTTAATCGATGAATCACGTACTCCATTAATTATTAGTGGTGGTAAGAAGAAAACTGCTTCTATGTATATATCTGCTGACCACTTCGCTAAGAGCTTAAAGAATGAAAAAGATTATCAGGTAGATGTTGAAAGTAAGACATGTACATTAACACCTGATGGTATTGCGAAAGCAGAAAAGGCATTTAATGTAGAAAACCTATATGATCCACAAAATACTGCTTTAGTACACTATATCAACCAGGCACTTAAAGCAAACTATACAATGACTAAGGACATTGAATACATGATTGCGACTGAAGATGGCAGCCATGATATTAGAAATGCTTCTATTATGATCATTGACCAGTTTACTGGACGTGTTATGCCAGGTCGTGCTTATTCTGATGGTTTACATCAGGCTATTGAAGCAAAAGAAGGTGTACCAATCAAAGAAGAAACTGTTACACTTGCCACAATTACTTATCAGAACTTCTTCAGATTATTTGATAAGCTAGCTGGTATGACAGGTACTGCAAAAACTGAAGAAGAAGAATTCCGTCAGATCTATAACATGCGTGTTGTAGTTATTCCTACAAACAAGCCTGTTATTCGTGATGATAAACCAGATTTAGTATTCTCAAGCAAGAAAGCTAAATATGCAGCTATTATTAGAGAAGTAGAAATGCGCCATGCTTATGGTCAGCCAATCCTTCTTGGTACAGTGGCTGTAGAAACATCTGAAATCTTATCTAAGATGTTAAGCGCAAAAGGTATTAAGCATAATACATTAAACGCTAAAAACCATGCCAAAGAAGCTGCTATTATCGCTAAGGCTGGTGTGAAGGGTGCCGTTACTATCGCTACTAACATGGCTGGTCGTGGTACTGATATCAAGCTTGGTGAAGGTGTAGCTGAAATTGGTGGTTTAATGGTTATTGGTTCTGAACGTCATGAATCTAGACGTATCGATAACCAGTTAAGAGGACGTTCTGGTCGTCAGGGTGACCCAGGATGTTCACAGTTCTTTGTATCATTTGAAGATGAATTGATGCAGAGATTCGCAAGTGAAAAGATTAAAGCTCTCACTGATTCATTCATGGATGATGAAGCGATTGAATCTAAGATGGTGACTAAGTCTATTGAAACTGCTCAGAAGCGTGTAGAAGGTCAGAACTTCGATATGCGTAAGCAGTTACTAGAATATGATGATATTATGCGTCAGCAGCGTGAAATCATGTATAAAGAAAGAGATGATATCATGCGTTCTAAAGACTTATCAGAAATCATCAAGGGTGAATTCTTAACAGCTATCGAACTAGATATGCCTAAGTTCACTAATAATGAAGGTAAGAAGCCAGTTGTAGATATTGAAAAATTCTTAAACTACGTTGGTAAGAACTACATGTTATTAAGTGAATTAGTAGCTAAGAATCCAGACAAAGCAGTGAATGATCCTCAGAAGGTCATTGATGCAGTCAGTGAAGTTGTATTCATGAGCTATGAAAACAGATTCAATAAGGATCTAGAAGATTCAGTAAAACTTGATTATGAACGTCGTGTTCTTTTAGGTATCATTGACCATACATGGATCAATCATATTGATGCAATGCAGAAACTTAGAAATGGTATCTACTTAAGAGCTTATGCACAGCGTGATCCTCTTCAGGAATATACAGAAGAAGGTTTCTATATGTTCGAAGAGATGACAAAATCTATTTCTCAGGAAATTGCTCGTAATATTGTCCATATGGGTATCCGTCCTGGTACAGAAGCAGAAATGAACATTCCAGAAATCAAGGTTGAACTTGAATTTAAATAATGGAATTATATGAAATCAAAAACGGGCTGGAAGATGCCCGTTTATTATTAGACCAATTATATGTTTCTGCAAATATTGAAGTACTAAAAAGAGAAATAGAAGGACTAACTGTACAGACAATGGACGAACATTTCTGGGATGATCAGGCACATGCGACTAAAGTATATGCTCATCTAAATGAAATGAAGAAAGTGGCTGATACAGATGATTCTTTAGAAGCAAGCTATAAAGAACTTGTTGAAGTATATGAATATGTCAAGGATACAGAAGATTCTGACTTTATGGCTTCTTTAGAAGAAGATTATATTAAATTCCAAAAGAATCTCGATGAATTTGAAAAGACATTATTATTTAATCAGGAATATGATCATTCTAATGCGATTGTAGAAATTCATCCAGGAGCTGGAGGAACTGAATCTCAGGACTGGGCTGAGATGCTTATGCGTATGTATATACGTTATGGCGAAAAGAAAGGATGGAAGGTTGATGTTGATGATTATCTTGCAGGTGATGAAGCAGGATTAAAATCATGTTCTATCCGTTTTACTGGTTATAATGCGTATGGTCATTTAAGAGCAGAGAAGGGTGTTCATCGACTTGTACGTATTTCACCGTTTGATTCATCAAAAAGAAGACATACATCATTTGCGTCTGTAGAAGTTTCACCTGAATTAGATGATGATATTGAGATTACGATTGATCCTAAAGATTTACGTATTGATACATATCGTGCATCCGGTGCTGGAGGACAGCATATCAATAAAACTGATTCAGCAGTTCGTATTACCCATATTCCTACGAATACAGTTGTTTCTTGTCAGTCACAGCGTTCTCAGTTACAGAACAGAGAACAGGCCATGTTGATGTTAAAGAGTAAATTGTATTTATTGATGCAGGAAGCTCATGCTGAAAAACTATCTGAAATTCAAGGTGAAAAGAAGAATATTGAATGGGGATCTCAAATCCGTTCTTATGTTCTTCATCCTTATTCTATGGTCAAAGATAACCGTTCTGGTTATGAATCAAATGATCCAAAGAAAATATTAGATGGTGATCTTGATGATCTTATTTATGCTTATTTAAGATCTCAAGTTAAGGAGAAAAATAATGAGTAAAATACATTCTGCAAAGAAATTAGTGATTGATTTTATTTTAGTTATGCTAGGTAATGCCATTATGGCTTTAGGTACTGCAGGTTTTGCGGTACCAGCTAAGATTATTCTTGGTGGTGCATCAGGTCTTGCCCTTTCATTCCAGCATTATGTGTTCTATGTTCATTTATCAACACTTGTACTCGCAATTAACATAATCGCATTTGTTGTTGGCTATATTGTATTAGGAAAGAAGTTTGCAGTAGGAACACTTGTTTCTACATTCGCATTCCCATTCTTCCTTGCATTATTTGAAAAGAGTTACTATTTGACACATTTAACTAAGGATACATTACTTGCAGCTGTTTATGCAGGATTCCTTATCGGGGTAGGTTTAGGACTTGTATTAAGACTTGGTTATAGTACAGGTGGTATGGATATTCCACCATTACTTGTGAATAAGTATACAGGTCTTTCTCTAGGATTATTAATTAATATATTTGATATTTTGATTCTACTTATTCAGATCCCATTTTCAAATGTTGAAGAAATCCTCTATGGTATTATTACTGTTGTGATGTCTACATATATTATTGATAAGATGATGTTACTTGGACAAAACAACATCCAGGTTATTGTTGTATCAGAATATTATGAAGAAATTGCTGAACGTTTAATGAAAGATGTAGATCGTGGTTGTACATTTTTAAATATCACAACTGGATTTATGAAGAATGATTCTAAGGCTGTTATGGTAGTCTTAAATAGACGTGAATATGCTGCATTCCATGATATTATTCAGGAAATGGATCCAGAAGCCTTTGAAATTACAAGTGAAGTTCATAGTGTAAACGGAAGAGGCTTTACATTACCTAACGTTAATCTTGATAGATGGTCTTCAAAAGAAATTTAAAATTAAGCATTACTTATTTTGAGTATGTGCTATAATGGGGAAACAAGGAGTGTGATGCTATGCAAGAAATGATTAAACTTGAAAACGTAACAAAAGTTTATAAAACTGGCGTACGTGCTGTAAATGATATGTCACTTACAATCGATGCTGGCGAATTTGTTTATGTCATTGGTCCAACTGGTGCTGGTAAATCTACATTTATCAAGCTTCTCTATCGTGAAGAAAAAGCAACAAGAGGTAAAGTTATTGTTGATGGAACCGATGTATCTCGTATTAAGAACTCTAAAGTCCCATATTTTAGACGCAGGATTGGAGTTGTATTCCAGAACTATCGTCTTCTACCAAAAAAGACAGTCTTTGAAAATGTCGCTTTTGCGCTAGAAGTAACTAATACACCAAAAACTGAAATCAGAAAAAAAGTTCGTAATGTACTAGAACTTGTGGGTCTAGAAGACAAAGCGAATTCGTTCCCACATGAATTATCAGGTGGGCAGCAGCAGCGTGTAGCGATTGCCCGTGCTATTGTTAATCAGCCTAAAGTATTAATTGCGGATGAACCAACAGGTAACCTAGATCCTGAAACATCTCAGGGAATCATTGAACTTCTAGAAAGAATCAATGATGTCCGTCAGACAACTGTACTTGTTGTCACACATGACCGTGAAATCGTTCAGAGAAATAAGAAGAGAACTATTCTTATTGAAGATGGTTGTGTCACAACAGATACAAGTTTAGGAGGTTATCAGTCATGGAATTCGTAGAAGAATTAAAGGCAATGCCTAAGCATTGTAAAACTGCTTTCCAGAATATCTGGAGAAACGGTGTAATGTCTATTTCATCTATCTTTGCAGTAACTATTACGTTAATATTGATTGGTGTTGTTTCAGTTATCGCAATCAATGTGAATCATATGACTGTGAATATTGAAAACAGCTTAAATATCTATGTTAAGGTTGATAGAGCAGCTACCGATGAACAAAGTAAAGCGGTAGGAGATGAAATCAATAAATTAACTGGTATTAAGAAAGTTAATTATTCAAGTAAAGATAAAGAATTAGACAAATTAATTGCATCTCAGGATAAGAACTCAAAACAGTTATTTGAAAACTATCGTAATGATAATCCTCTTGGTGATGCATATATTGTAGAAGTCAAGAATGCGAAGAATCTTGATAAGATTGCGAAGAAGATTGGTGATATTCCTTGTGTAAAAGAAGTGACTTATGGTGGCTCTTCTACAAATAAATTAGTGGATATCCTTGAATCTGTACGTAATGGTGGAGCCATCTTTGTAGTGGCATTAATCGTAGTCGCATTATTTATGATTGCGAATACTATAAAAATCACTATTACATCTCGATCAACAGAAATCTCAATCATGAGAATGGTCGGTGCTTCTAACTGGTATATCCGTATTCCATTTATGTTAGAAGGTATCTTTATTGGACTTATTGGTTCTATTGTGCCATTGTTGATATTAGTATATGGTTATAAATTTGCTTATGTGACAATGACATCAATGATGTCATCTAACTTGATCACATTTATGTCACCATATCCATTAGTATGGCAATTAGGTGCTCTGCTTGCACTACTTGGTGCTGTTGTAGGATTAATTGGTTCATTCTTCTCAGTACGTAAATTCTTGAAATTATAACTGCACATATGTGCAGTTTTTTTGTAGAATAATAGTGAGGTGATAATCATGAAGGAAAGAGAACTCAAAGAGAAATGTTATATGGAAGCGTTAGATGGTTCTATATCTAACGTTAAGGTTGTACTTAATCATATGAAAAAGATTGATTTACAGGAAGGAATACTTGAAGAAGCAGTACTTAATAAAGATCGTATGCGTACAATTCTTCATCTAGAACTTGCATTAGCTGATTATTGTATTCTTTTAAGAAAGATGAAAGAAAATCAGTTTATTAACTACTTACCTCAGATGAGTAAAGATATTAATGCGCTTATTCATTGTAATCGCTTTGAGTATCATGAACAGATGATTATCGTTTATTCACAAAGAGGAGAAGAGGATATTGATGTTGAACGTTTGATTTCCTTTGGTGAAGAGATCTTAGAAAGTTATGGGTTAAATATCTAATTTTTAAATCATGCTTATTGAATTTCAAAGTGGATAATGCTATTATCTTTGAAGTATACGGAGGATGAAAAGTTATGAAAAAAAGACCTATTGTTTTATGTATTATGGATGGTTATGGATTAACTGATAGAGTAGATGGTAACGCAGTAAAACTTGCTAATACACCTAATCTTGATGATTTAATGGCAATGTATCCAACTACAACTATTAAAGCTTGTGGTAACGCTGTTGGTTTACCTGAAGGACAGATGGGTAACTCAGAAGTTGGTCATATGAATATTGGTGCAGGACGTACTGTTTATCAGTCACTTACTTTAATCAATAAAGCAATTACTGAAGGTACTTTCTTCACAAATGAAAAATTTGTAGAAGCAGTAGAAAACGCTAAGAAGAATGATTCTAAGTTACATATCTGGGGATTATTATCTAGCGGAGGAGTTCACTCTTCAAATGAACATATCTATGCTTTATTAAAACTTGCTAAAGATGCTGGTTTAACTAAGGTTTATGTACATGCATTCCTAGATGGACGTGACGTAGCACCTGATTCAGCAGTAGACTTTGTTGGTGAACTTGCTGAAGAAATGAAGAAAATCGGTGTTGGTGAAATCGCATCTATTTCTGGACGTTATTATGCAATGGACCGTGATAAGAGATTTGACCGTATTAACTTAGCTTATGAAGCAATTGTTGATCATAAAGGAAACAGCTTCACTGATCCAGTACAGTTCGTAAAAGATTCTTATGCTGAAGAAGTATTTGATGAATTCGTAGTACCTGGTTATAACTCAGCAGTAGACGGTGCTGTAGAAGATAATGATTCAGTCATCTTCGCTAACTTCCGTCCAGATAGAGCAATCCAGATTGCTACTGTTATGACAAATCCTGATTTCTATGCAGATAAGGGATATACACCAGCAACTAAGAGAAATGGTATTTATTTCGTATCTATGATGAAATATGCTGATTCAGTAAATGGTCATGTAGCATTCGCTTTACCTGAATTAACTAACACATTTGGTGATTATGTATCAGCTCAGGGATTAAAGCAGTTAAGAATTGCTGAAACTGAAAAATATGCCCATGTAACATTCTTCTTTGATGGTGGAGAAGATAAGGAAATCGAAGGTGCTAAGCGTGACTTAATTAACTCACCTAAGGTTGCTACTTATGACTTACAGCCAGAAATGAGTGCTTACCTTGTAAAAGATAAGTTAATCGAAGAATTAGATTCTGGAGAATTCGATGTAGTCATCGTTAACTTCGCTAACTGCGACATGGTTGGTCATACAGGTGTTATTCCTGCAGCAATCAAAGCAGTTGAAGTTGTTGATGATTGTGTTGGTGAAGTATATGAAAAGGTTGCTGAACTTGGTGGTACTATGTTAATCACTGCTGACCATGGTAATGCTGAAAAACTTCTTGATGAAGAAGGTAACCCATTCACAGCACATACTACAAACGATGTACCATTAATCGTAACAAACTCTCACCTTGAATTAAAAGAAGGCGGAAAACTTGGAGACTTAGCTCCAACTATGTTACAGCTTCTAGGACTTGCTATCCCAGAAGAAATGGATGGTACAAGCCTTATTAAATAATTGAACTATTAAAGCGAGACGTCTTAGTTTCGCTTTTTTTGTATTTGTGTTAATATAGTCGAAAAGGAGAAATGAAAATGAAGAAATTACTCATTTTATGCCTTACTTTAATACTTTTAGGATGTAGTACATCTTCAGTTAAAAAAAAGAGTGTAAAAGGTATTAAAGAGATACAATATGCAGAATTAAAGAAACTCATGAAAGAAGATGTTTCTTTCATGCTCTATCTAGGTCGTCCTGATTGTGGAGACTGTCAGGCCTTTAAACCTATCCTTGAAGACTATCTTAATAAGCATCCTGCTGAAGGTGTTTATTACCTCAATATCAAAGCATATCGTGATGCATCACTTAAAGAAGATGCCACAAAAGAAGAAAAAGAGTTCTATAAGAATCTCTATAAAACATTTGATTTTAATTGGACACCCACATTAGAAGTCATCTCAAAGGGTTCTGTACAAAGTAAATATCAGTATCTTGATGAAGACTATTATGCAATTAAAGATCGTAGTCAACAAATCAAAAAGAAAAAAGAATTCATTAAAGAATTCAAAGTATTTATGAATCATTATTTTAAGGAGTAATAACTATGAAATGTCCACATTGTCATAAAGATATCAGACCCACAGATCACTTCTGTCCACATTGCGGTTATAATTTAAGAAGAAATCCACCTAGAAGTACGACTATTCTAGGTCGCATGATGAAAGGTTATTTAGTCATCATGTTACTGACTATTGCGCTTCCTATGGCTATTGTATTCTATAGTCAGTTCTTTACAGGAAAGTCAATTACATCTAATTTTCAGCAGTCAAAACTTTATGAGTTAGGTGAATTAAAGAAATCAGAAGGAGAAGAAGTCTATCACTTTGATTCTTCTAGCGCATTTAAGAAGAAATTTTCTAATGCTGAAACATTCATCAAACCTGCTCAGTCTTATAAGAAATCATTAGAAAAACAGTATGGTAAGACATTTACTGCTACTTACGATTATTCTGTTTATTCCAACAATGATCTCTATACAGCTATTACATGTAAGACATCTTTGAATGATGATACAACTCTTGTGATTAAACGTACTTATAATCGTTCAAAGACAGATTCTATCAAAACTACAATCACAAAAGATAACTGTAAAACATTCAAAGATCTTCTTCAGGAAGACAACAAAGAATTAATCACATCAGTGATTGATCAGCCTACATACAATAAGTTGATGAAAGCTTTCCACAATAAACAAGAAGAATTTGAAACAAATAAAAAATCCTTAGGCCATTATGGCTTAGGTGCTTATATCAATGATAGTCAAGTATCTCTTGTAGTTTACCCGGGAAATAAGTACCAATCACAATTTAAAGCACAAACAGAAGGAAACCATTCTCTTGCTCGTTAACGAGTATTCCTCAGGGAAGTATGCATAATGCATGCTTCCCTTTTTTTAACTCCAATTACAGTCATTGTACTGTTTTATATAGATTCTCTCATGGCATATATATGTCTTTTTTTATTTAGTGGAAAGGGAAACAAGATGAATATTGTAAGAAGAATAGGTGCTGTTCTATTATCATTGCTTATGATAGTAGGGATCACTACACAAAGTGTCAGTGCAGCATCCTATAAAATGGAATGGCATGGTAAATCTACTGCATATGGCAGTACTGTAGGTAATTTCACAATTGATGGAAGAAGAGCCTGGTGTATTGAACATAAGAAGACAACTCCATCGAATCAAACAATGTCCGGTGATTTTTATACAAGCACAGAACCTAAATATGCGAACATACGTAAGATTATGTATTATGGATGGTTTGGTTATCAGACATGGGATGGTATGAATGGATTAAATGATGATGAAAAGAATGTCATTATGTCCATGGCACTCTCTCATGCTTATTCTAATACAACACTTAAAAAAGGTAAGATTGCTGATTTCTATAATTATGCAACTTCTAAACCTGATCCTTTGAATCAGAATAATCTTTTATTTAGTAAGAATGAGTTAAGTACTTACTATGATCAAAATGCGAGAGTACAGAAATCAGAATCAGTCAGACTCAATGGTCCTAATGGATATCATATCACAATTAGTACTGGTACAAATAAAGCAAAGGTAGTCAATGAAACCAGAAACCAGTCAGGTGAAACAGTAGATATCTATGGTGGAGATACAATGCATTATGAAGCAGATGCGACTTATACAGGACCAGTCTATTCTGGTTATAAGTCAGGAGGTTTCACTTTTGCGCCATTAATTATTCATAATGGCAACGATAAATACCAGCATATTAGTACTTGGTATACACTTCCTCCAGAAGTGACTACATTTGCGAATGCACAGTTCCAGGCAGTGATTGGAAGATTAAAGCTTAGAAAGACAGATGTAGGTGGAAAACTATTAGATGGTGCCATATTCCATGTGACTGGTAATAACTTTGATCAGGATGTGACAGTCACTAATGGTGAAATAGTACTTGATAACTTATTAGTAGGTGAATATACCATTACTGAAAAGAATGCCCCTCATGGATATTTAATGAATACAGCGACATTCAGCACAACAGTTAAACCAGGAGAAACATCAGAAGTCACTATTACTGATGAAGCCCCTACAGGACAAATTCTTATAAAGAAATCTGATGCAGATGGAATTGTACAAGGTGAAGCGTCATTAGAAGGTGCTGAATATACAGTATATAACTCAGAAAATAAAGAAGTAGGTAAAATCATGACTGATAAGACAGGTCGTGGTCAATTAAATAATCTTGTATTAGGTATTTATACAGTAAAAGAAACAAAAGCACCTGTAGGTTATAACTTAGATCCTCAAACTTATACAGTAGAACTTACTTACAAGGATCAGACAACTTCCATTGTATGGAATCATGTTGAATCTCAAGATAAAGTAAAAGTAGGACAGATTGAAATACTAAAGACTGATACAAACAATCAGCCATTAAAGGGTGGAGAATTTGGTGTTTATGCGAATAATGATATGTATATCGGTCATACCCTTTATAAGAAAGGTCAGCTTGTAATGTCTATTAAGACAAATGATAAAGGTATCGCAAAATCCGGTGATTTACCATATGGTTCATATTATGTAAAAGAATTATCTGCACCAGATCAAGAAGATGGTAATAAAGAAAACTTTGTCTTATCTGATGAAACACAATATGTTAAGATCACTGGAGATAAGCTGTTCTCTATGACTTTTGTAGATACTACTGTTACTGCATCTAAGAGAGATATTGCAGGCACAGATGAAATCAAAGGTGCAAAGATGCAGGTCACAGATATGAATGGAAAGATTATTGATACATGGACTTCTACCAATAAGCCTCATTCAATCAAAGGATTAACTGAAGGACATAATTATATCTTAACTGAAATCACAGCACCTAATGGTTTTGTGAAAGCTGAATCTATCAAGTTTACTGTATCTAAAGAAAAGAAGAATCAAGCAGTTATAATGAAAGATAAACAGGTTAAGATTTCTAAGACAGATTTAACTGGTAAGAAGGAAGTAGTAGGTGCTCATCTAGAAGTAAGAGATGAATTGAATAAAGTTGTAGATTCATGGACTTCTAGTGAAGAAGCACATTATGTAAGTGGACTTGAAGAAGGAAAGAAATATACACTTATTGAAACAACAGCCCCAGATGGTTATATTAAGGCTGAATCTATCACATTCACTGTATCTAATGAGAAGAAGAATGAAGCATATGTAATGAAGGATGGACAGATCACTGTTTCAAAAACTACAATTACAGGTAAAGAAGAATTAGAAGGCGCACAACTAGAAGTAAGAGATGAATCAAATAATGTAGTAGATTCATGGACTTCTACTCATGTCCCTCATTATGTCAGTGGACTAAAAGAAGGGCAGACTTATACACTTATTGAAACAACAGCTCCTGATGGTTATGCGAAAGCGGAATCTATCACATTTACAGTGTCTAATGAGAACGAAACAGTAGTCATGAAGGATGCTGAAATTACTATTAATAAGGTAGATGAAGAAACAGAAGAACCTGTATTAGATGCCCAGTTCTCTGTATTTGACAAGGAAGGAAATCTCATTGATCAATGGATCACTGATGGTAAAGCCCATGCAGTGAGTCATCTAGAAGCAGGTAAAGAATATATTCTTAAGGAAACAAAGACACCTAGAGGATATCAAACAGTAACAGATACTACATTCACTGTTTCTGGGGAAGAAGATCTATCTTTAGAAATCAAAGAAAAGCCAATATTAGTGAATATCCAGGTGAATAAGGTGGATGCAAAGACAAAACAATTAATCAATGATAAAGACTTTGAATTCACACTTTACAAAGACCCTGATTGTATTTATAGTATGGCTGCTGCCTCATCAAAAGATGGTAGCGCAACATTTAAAGATTTAAGATATGGTACATACTATATCAAAGAAACAAAAGCACCATTTGGCTACCACTTATCTACAGAAGTCAAGAAGGTTGTCATTGATGAAAATGTGAAGGGTGATACATATACATTTGATTATGAGAATACACCAATAGAAATCATTCAAACAGGTGATCCAACAAATCTATTAATGATAATTGGTTTAGGTTTAGTCTCAATGATTTCTATTATTTTCATTCTTATTAAGAAAGAAAGCTAATATTTAGGACTGGAGAAATCTCTCTCCAGTCTTTTTCTATTAATATGACTTTTTTTTTTTGAGACTTTCCTATATAATGGGAAATTAAGGAGGGTGGAACTATGAAAATGGTATTTTGTGATATAGATGGAACTCTTTATCGTGATAATGAACAGATCTCGCCTTTAAACAAAGAAGCCTTAACACGTTTTCATGATGCAGGCGGTCAAGTTGTTTATTGTACAGGACGCCATATATTAGAAATGAATAAAATCCTTGAGCAGGATGGTTATCCTTTTGATTATCTTGTCTTAAACAATGGTGGGGCAATCCTTGATTCCAATAAAGAAACTCTCTATGAGAAACATATAGAACAATCAATTGGACTTAATATTCTACAATGGGGAGTAGATGCCAATATGTTTGTGCATATGTGTGATGGAAAGAATAGTTATGGTTGTTTTAATCATCAATCTTTTGCACATAGTGATATGGGAAATATACCTATTCCTGACGACTATATGACATTAATGAAGAAAAGTCCTTCATTTCAAATCATTAGCTTAAATCAGGAAGATAATCAGACTGATCAAATTAATATCATTAAGAAAAGAATTGAAGACAAATATGGTGATGATGTTGAATGTCATCCTAATCTTCATTTCCTAGATATTGTTCCTAACAACTGTTCTAAGGGGAGTGGTGTAACCTATCTCAAAGACAAAACAAATGCGATAACCTATACAATAGGTGATTCATGGAATGACCTTTCAATGATTGAAGCAGGAGATCATGGTTGTACATTTAATTATGCACATGATGATATTCAAGAAAAAGCAGATCATATTTATAGTTATGTCTATGAAATGATTGATGATATATTAGGGGGTAAAATATAATGAGCTGGAGAAACAATTTAAGAGATGTAGAACCTTATGTGGCTGGGGAACAGCCTAAGATGTCTAATCTTATCAAACTAAATACAAATGAAAATCCATATGAACCAGGAGAAAAAGTCAAAGAAGCAATTCAATCTTTTGATCCATTTAAACTAAGACTTTATCCTGATGCAGATGCATCAAAGCTTAAACATTTAATTGCAGAGTATCATGGATTAGAAGATAATCAGGTCTTTTTAGGTAACGGAAGTGATGAAGTTCTTGCCTTAACATTCTTAACATGCTTTAACGGACAGAATCCTATTCTTTTCCCAGATATTACTTATTCTTTCTATCCTGTTTATTGTGAATTGTTTAACATTGATTATAAGACAGTGGCACTTGATGATGCATTTAAGATTAAGAAAGAAGATTATTTTAATAAGAATGGTGGAATTATCTTCCCTAATCCAAATGCGCCAACAGGTGAACTTATGTCTGTAGATGATATCGAAGATATTATCAAACATAATCCTGAGAGTGTTGTTGTGATTGATGAAGCCTATATTGATTTTGGTGGAGAAACAGTCATACCACTCTTAAAGAAATATGATAACTTACTTGTGATTCATACATTCTCTAAATTCCGTTCACTTGCAGGTAGTAGACTTGGTGTAGCTTTAGGTAATAAAGAGCTTGTATCACATTTATATGATGTAAAGAATTCATTTAACTCATATCCAATTGATGCACTCGCTCAGGTGATTGGTGAAGCGTCTATTAAAGACAGTGAAGTGATTAAAGAACATGCGAAAAAGATTATCGCAACACGTGAACGTACTAAAAAAGCTCTTAAAGAAATGGGCTTTACTATGACTGACAGTTATTCTAATTTCATCTTTATTCATCATGATGATTATGATGCAGAATATATCTTTAAAGAGTTAAGAAAGAAACATATTATTGTAAGATATTTCAATGCCCCACGTATTAATCAATACTTACGTGTCACTATTGGAAATGATGAAGAAATGGATGCATTCCTAGAAGCTGTCAAAGAAATTATTCAAGCATCTTAAACACATAAGGAAACAATTAATGATATGATAAATACAGATAACGTACTTCTATTTGATCTAGATGGAACAGTACTTAATACCGATGAATTGATCTTCCAATCATTCAGATATACTTTTAAAAAGCTTCTTCCTGATTACACATTATCAGAAGAAGAGCTTCTCTCATTCTTAGGACCACCTCTAAGAGATTCATTTGCACGTTTCTTTTCAGGTGATCAGGTAGATGAAGCAGTACAAATCTATCGTGCTTATAATCATGAGAAGCATAATGATTATGTTACTCTATACCCTCATGAAACAGAAGTATTAAAAAAACTTCATGAGAAAGGAATAAGAATGGCTATTGTGACTACAAAATTTAAGGATGCAGCTGTATATGGATTAAAGTGTGCACACTTGGATCAGTATTTTGAAGTAGTCATTGGAAGTGATGAAGTCACACATGGGAAACCTCATCCAGAAGCAGTATTAACTGCAATGAAGAAGATGAATGTGAATAAAGGTTATATGATTGGTGATAATGTGACTGATATTCAAGCAGGTAAGAATGCTGGTATTAAGACTATAGGAGTCACCTGGTCTTTAAAAGGCGCAGAGGGACTTCTTGGTGAACATCCAGATTATATGATGGAGTCATATGATGACTTATATGATTATCTAGAAAGGATGTAAATATGAAAGATATTATAATTATTGGTGGTGGGCCAGCAGGACTCACTGCTGCACTCTATGCAAGTCGTGCAGGCGCTGATGTAACTATTATTGAATCAGGTGCACCAGGTGGTAAATTGAACTTAACAGCTCACATCGAGAACTATCCAGGAATAAAAGAAATGATGGGTCCTCAGCTTGCATATGATATGTATGAACAGGCTCTTAACTTCGGTGCCCAGTTAAAGATGACAGAAGTGAAATCTATTGTAGATGAAGGTGACTATAAGAAGGTTATTACTTCTAAAGAAGAACTAGAAGCTCGCGTAGTGATCATTGCGACAGGAACTAAAGAAAGAAAAATGGGACTACACTTAGAAGATGAAATGACAGGTAAAGGTATTTCTTATTGTGCTGTTTGTGATGGTCCATTCTTTAGAGGAAAAGAAGTTGCTGTCATTGGTGGAGGCAATAGTGCGATTGAAGAATCAATCTATCTTGCTGGTATTACAGAAAAGGTTCATATTATTATGAGACGTGATGTTTTCCGTGCAGATGATTATCTAGTGAAGAAAGCACTGAATAATGAAAAGATTGAATTCCACTTCAAAAAGAAGCCACATGCCTTAATTGTAGAAGATGATACATTAAAAGGCTTAGAGCTAGAAGATAGTGTTACAAAAGAACTAGAAAATCTTTACGTACAGGGTATTTTCCCATTTATTGGTTTAGATCCTGTTACTGATTTTGTGAAGGATTTAGGCATCACAAATGAACAGGGTTATATTGATGTTGATGAACATATGGAAACAAAAATTCCTGGAATATTTGCGATTGGTGATGTCAGAACAAAGACATTAAGACAGGTTGTCACAGCTGCAAATGATGGTGCAATTGCTGGACAATATGCTGCTAAGCTTGTTGAAGAGAACTAATGATAGTTCTCTTTTTGAATGCTTTATACCCTTATGATTGTATGTTATAATAGATGAGGTTGAGGAGGATATAAGTCTATGAAGAATGTAGAAGTTGTATTAGTTACTGGTATGTCAGGTGCAGGTAAATCTACTGCCATGGCTATATTTGAAAATATGGGATATTATTGCATCGATAACTATCCAGTTGCACTACTTGAACAGTTTGGAGATTATTTATTAGATGAAACTTTAGGTGGTAAGATTGCGATGGGAATCTATCTAGGAGATGCACTTCAGGCAATTCGTGAATTAACGAATATGGATTGGATCAATTTGACTGTTGTATTCTTAGATTGTGAAAATATGGAAATCTTAAAGCGTTATAAGCAGACAAGACGTTCTCATCCAATGATGATCATGAATAAAGCCAATACACTTTATGACTCTATTGAATTAGAACGCCAGGAATATGAACAGATTAAGACACAGGCTGATTTAATCATTGATACAACTCTATTAAAGCGTACAGCTTTACAAGATAGACTAGAAGCATCTTTCTATCATGAAACAGGAGAAGTATTCCGTGTTTCTTTTGTATCATTTGGATATAAGTTTGGTATTCCTAAGGATGCTGATTTACTTCTTGATGTAAGATTCCTACCAAACCCTTTCTATATTCCTGAACTTAGAAATAAGACAGGAAATGACAAGGAAGTCTATGACTATGTTATGGAAAAACCTGAAACTCAGGAATTTATTAAAAGGACTTTGTCTTACTATGATTATTTATTGAAAGAATATGAAAAAGAAGGAAAAATGCAATTGATTGTCGGTATTGGCTGTACAGGTGGCCAGCACCGTTCTGTCACATTAACTAATTTCCTTGCAGACCATTATAAGAAATATTATAAAGTATATAAGTGGCATCGTGATGCTGACCACTAGAGGATGTGAAAAGAAATGTTGTCGTTTTCAAGAAAAGTAAAGGAAGAGATCGTATTTAACGAGTTTGATCATGACTGTTCAAAAGCGATTCTTTGTGCGTTATTAAAAACCAATGGAACACTGATGTTAGGACAGGGACTCTCTCTCCTAATCCGTACAGAAAACGCAAAAATAGCGTCAAAGATGCATAAACTTCTTAAAGAACTTTATGCACCTTCAATTGAATTTAAAGTAAAAAAGATGATGAAGCTTAAGAAGAATAATGTTTATCTTCTTAAGGTTTCAAAGGCAAGAGAAATACTAGAAGATCTTCATTTATTAGAAGGTCTAGGATTTACGATGTTACCTTCTGATGAGATTCTATATGATGATCGTACAAGAAGAGCTTATCTTGCAGGTATATTTCTTGCAAGTGGATCTGTCAATAACCCCGATACATCTAATTATCATTTAGAGATGAGTGTACAGGATGAACCTCTTGCCCAATATATTGAAGCTATGTTGAATAGCTATGGCTTAAATGCACATGTGATCAAGAGACGTAATCGTTATGTAATCTATATGAAATCTGCAGAAAGAATAGGAGACTTCTTACGTGCTATAGGTGCTTCTACTTCTGTCATGGAATTTGAAACAACACGTATTGACCGTTCTATGGCTAATACCGTCAATAGATGGAACAATTGCGATATTGCGAATGAAATGAAGGCTATGACAGCGAGTGCAAAACAGATTGAAGATATTGCCTATGTGATTGATAAAGCAGGCATAGAGATTCTAGATTCTAAGACTGCGGATGTAGCACAGATTCGTTTAGAAAACCCAGAACTTACACTTAATGAACTAGCAGATGTGTATTTTAATAAGACAGGTCAGACAATTTCTAAATCTGGTCTTCACCATCGTTTCAAGAAGATCAAAGAAGAAGCTGCACGTCTTCGTCAGATGGAGGAAGAATAATGACTGTCACAGAAAGATTTGGAATGCGTATTAAGGAATTAAGAATGCAGCAGGGAATCTCTCAAGAAGAACTAGGATTTAGATGTCATCTTTCTAAGAATTATATTTCTGATGTAGAAAGAGGTACTAGAAATGTGAGTCTTAAAGCCATTGATCAATTTGCGAGAGGCTTAGGCATTACTCTTAAAGACCTTTTTAACTATTAATATGTGAAATTTTAGAAGATGTCTAAGGCATCTTCTATTTTTTGCTTGAAATTGGTATAATTTCTGTGAGTTCATCATTTGTTTACAATAGAAACATATAATGACGACACTTAAAGGAGAAAAAATATATGGATGCACTAATCTATTTTATAATTATATTTCTAGTTTTATCTGTATTCTTAAACATTATTGCTTATGCATGGCCTTTCTTATTGATCATGTTTATTGTTTATGAAATCTGGAAATATTTTAAATTAAAGAAAATCAGAAAACAGTATGAAGATGCACAATCACAATATTCATCTCAATATCAATCTCAGTCTTCATCACGTAATGATAATCCTGATATCATTGATGTAGAATATAAGGTTGTAGATGAAGAAAAGACTGGAGATGACAACTAAATGATTTGTCCTACATGTCATAAAGAAATCCCAGAAGGGTCACATTTTTGTCCCTATTGTGGTACACCACTAGATGATCAATGTCCTCATTGTGGTCATCAGAACATTCCTCATGCGAAGTTCTGTTCTTATTGTGGAAAACCATTAGGACCTGCTTCAACATCACGTCGACCTCAAGGGTCTTTTATTCCTACATCACGTATTTATCAAGAAGAAGAAAAAACATATGAACCGGAAAAGGTATCACGTAAGATTAACTGGAAAGTAGTTATTATATCAGTACTTGTCTTAATACTTGCGACTACCGGTGCACAGTATTATTTGAATCATTCTGATAATATTAAATGGGCAGATGGTAATTCGAGTACTTCAGAAATAACAGAAACAATGTCTTCTGTCTTTAGTCTTAAGAAAACAACAGATACTGAACAATATTCTAATTTATCTAATGATGGATCGGTGGCAGCCAATGATCACTATATTTTTATGTCTAATAGGGATAACCAGCTCGTTAAATTAGATAAAGATATGAATGTCGTAAAGACATATGATGTTAAGTATGCGACTTATTTAAATCTTGTCGGAGAAAAGCTTTATTATACAGATAAAGATCATCATATCTGTGTTCTTGATACAAAGACAGAAAAGACTGAAACATTACAGGATGTTTCTGCATTCTATATGACTTATCATGATAATAAGCTCTATTATCAGAATGATGGTGATAAAGAAAGTCTTTATGCTTATGATATTTCTAGTAAAGCTTCTACAAAGCTTTTAGATCAGCATATCTATAATATGAGCTTTGATGGAGATATCATCTATTTAACTGGTAAGAGTTCTATTATTTCTTATAATATGACTACTCAAGCCACAGATACTATTTATAATGAACAGGTTTTTGGTTCAGTTTATAAGGATGGTTATCTCTATTTCGTTACAACTAAAATGGGAATTGGTAGAGTGAATGTGAAAACAAAGGCATCACAGATTATATTGAACGATATTGCTTATTCAATGTTTACAATGAGCGATAAAGCAATCTATTATGTTGGCAGCGATGCAAAGATGTATCGTCTAGATTTTGAAAACAAAGAACCAACTGCAATATACCAATTCCAGTCACATCGTTTTGGTGGTATGCAGATTGTGAATGATCATTTATTTGTGAAAGACTATCAGGATTGGAAAGTTGTAAACACTTCTAATACAAAGTATGCAGTGATATTTGAGAATTAGGCATTGATTTACTTCAGTGCCTTTTTTTGTATCAAAGATTTATGCTATAATGGGTGGGTAAAAAATGGAGATGATTATATGTTAATAAGCGAAATTATTGAGGCAACAAACGGAAAACTCTTAAATGGTCACTTAGATGACCAGGTGAATGGCTTTACACAGGATACACGTGTTATTCAGCCAGGAAACCTATATATCCCTCTAGTAGGTATTAAAGATGGGCATGACTATATCCCACAGGCTTTTGAAAATGGTGCAACAGCCACTTTGACAAGTCATCCTATAGAAGATGATGTACATAATGTGATTCTAGTAGAAGATACAATGAAGGCATTAGGTGATTTAGCACGTTATGTACGTGTTCATTCAAATGCAAAGGTTGTAGGAATCACTGGTTCAGCAGGGAAAACAAGTACTAAAGATATGATTGCGAGTGTTATTTCCCAGCAATATACAACATTAAAAACACAGGGTAACTACAACAATAATATTGGTTTACCTTTAACTATTCTTCGTTATAATGGTGAAGAAGTCATGGTTATTGAAATGGGTATGAACCATTTAGAAGAAATCGATTATTTAACTAAGATTGCATTACCTGATATTGCAGCAATCACAAATATTGGTACAGCACATATTGGTGAACTTGGTTCAAGAGAAAATATCTTACAAGCTAAGATGGAAATTGTACATGGTATGAACCATGGTACTTTAGTAGTCAATAACGACAATGATTTACTATCTACAGTCCATCCTGAAGGAATCTCTTTAAAAACAATTGGTATTGAAAGTGAAGCAGACTTAAAAGCCACTGATATTATCTTGAATGAAGATATGTCATCATTTAGAGTAAAAGTAGATGGGCAGGATTATGATGTAAGAGTCTATGTACCAGGTGTTCATTTTATCTTCAATGCATTGATTGCGATTCAGGTTGGTTTATTATTAGATATTCCAATGGAAAAATGTATTAAGGGTATTGAAACATTTGAACTCACTAAGAATAGAAATGATATCTTAACACTTGAACGTCATATCCGTGTGGTTGATGGTACATATAATGCGAATCTTGATTCTATGAAATCAAGTATTGATGTATTATCAGGCTATGCAGGTCGTAAAATTGCAGTATTAGGGGATATGTTAGAGCTTGGTGATTATGAAGAAACACTTCATCGTGCTGTAGGTGCACATTTACTTAAAAAGAATATTGATTTAGTCTTGACTGTAGGACCTGCTGCGCGTTATATTTCTGACGAAGTAAATAAAGCAAAACCAGGCCTTGCTTATCATTTTGATGATAATGCCTCTTTAAGTGCTTATTTACAGGAATGTCTAGAAGAAAATGATGTTGTTCTAGTCAAGGCTTCTAATGGTATGCATTTAAAAGAAGTCATTAATGATTTAAAGGAGAAGAATTAATAAGATGAAGTTATTATTAGTATGTGGTGGACAGTCTACAGAACATGCTGTTAGCCGTATGTCATGTGTGAATATCTATAAAAATTGTGATAAGAGTAAATATGATATTAAAGTTGCAGGTATTACAAAAGAAGGAGAATGGTATGATTTAGTTTCTACTGATTTCTCTAGTGATAACTGGTTAGAAGGTGCTACAAAGATCAATGATCATTTCACTTTCTTAAAATCATTTGATGTTGTATTCCCAGTATTACATGGACAGTTTGGTGAAGATGGTACTATCCAGGGCTTATTAGAAATGGCTCAGGTGCCATATGTTGGATGCCGTGTGATGGCATCTTGTACTGCAATGGATAAGATCTATGCCAAGAAACTATTTGATCAGGCTAATATTCCTCAGGTGCCTTCTCTATATGTCAAGAAGAGATATGATGATAAATTAGTTGTAGTAGATAATGAAGGTAGAGAAAGCTTTAATGTAGAAATGGAAATCTATACACACTTAGGATTCCCTTGCTTTGTAAAGGCTAGCCGTTCTGGCTCAAGTGTAGGCTGTTATAAGGTTAATACTTTAACTGATTTACTACCAAAACTTCATGAAGCAGCATCTTATGACCGTCATGTTGTTGTAGAAAAAGCTATTAATGCGACAGAATTAGAATGTGCTGTCATTGGTAATGATGATATCAGTGCATCACGTGTAGGACAGATTTTACCTCATGGTGAATTCTATACATATGAATCTAAATATGAAGATGAACAGAGTGCAACATGCATTCCTGCAAGAGTAGATCAGTCTATCCAGGATTATATCAGACAGGCTGCTGTTAAAGCATTTAAGGCAGTAGATGGTACAGGTCTAGCTAGATGTGACTTCTTCTATGATAACGATACAGGAAACGTTTATTTAAACGAAATCAATACTATGCCTGGCTTTACTAATATCTCTATGTATCCTCAATTAATGAAAGATGCAGGACTAGATACACCAGCTCTTATTGATGAATTAATCAAGCTTGCATTACAGAGATAAGATGTCGAAAGACATCTTTTTTTATAGTTTGAATAGATAAATAATTATTAATGTAATAAATATTTTGCGAAGTAAATATAAAAATGTTTGTAATTAAAAACAATGGAAATAATATTGAATATTACAATAAAATTCATATAACTCATTACAAGAAACCGCTTATAAAACTGATAATCCGATAAATAATTAATATAATTAGGAAAATAAGGAAAAAAGTGAAAAAGTTTGTTGACATGTTTATGCGAGAAGTATATGATAAACACAACAACCCAAAAGAAAACGACTTTGATAGGAACTAGTAGGGGAATGATGAAAGCGCAGAGAGGTTCTGGCTGGTGTAAAGAACTGTTTGATCATCTTTGAACTCATCCTTGAGTGGAGCACTGAATTAAGTAGGCTGCTACGGCATTTGCGACCGTTATCTCGCTAGAGTATGTACTTTATATATAAAGCGTACTCGATAAGGTTGATATTGTGAGATATCAATAAATTGAGGTGGAACCACGAAGAATTATTCTCTCGTCCTCTTACGCTAGTAAGGACGAGGGCTTTTTTTATAGGTTGGAAAGGAGAATAAACAATTATGATGAATTACCAAAAGTACAAGAGATTTGAAACGGTGAGCTTGAAAGACCGCACATGGCCAGATAAGACAATTGAAAAAGCACCTATTTGGTGTTCAGTAGATTTACGTGATGGTAACCAGGCATTAGTCACACCAATGAATATTCAAGAAAAGGTGAAGATGTTCAAGTTATTAGTAGAACTTGGATTCAAGGAAATTGAAGTAGGATTCCCTTCAGCTTCACAGATTGAATATGATTTCTTAAGATTATTGATTGAAGAAAATCTCATTCCTGATGATGTCACTGTGCAGGTATTAACTCAGTGTCGTGAACACTTAATCAAGAGAACATTTGAAGCCCTTGATGGATTAGATCGTGCTATTGTGCATATTTATAATTCAACAAGTATCCTTCAAAGAGATGTTGTCTTCAACAAAGATAAAGATGAAATTAAGAAGATTGCGACAGATGGCTGTGCTCTTGTAAAGAAGTTATGTGATAACTTTAAAGGTCAAGTCATTCTTGAATATTCACCTGAAAGCTTTACTGGTACAGAAATGGATTATGCAGTAGAAGTAGTCGATGCAGTCTTAGATGTATGGGGTGCTTCTAAGGATAATAAAGTGATTGTGAATCTTCCATCAACTGTAGAAATGGATACACCAAATGTCTTTGCAGATCAGGTTGAATATGTATGTAGAAACCTAAAATATCGTGATAGAGCTATTATCTCAGTTCATCCACATAATGATAGAGGATGTGGTGTTGCTGCAACAGAACTTGCATTAATGGCAGGGGCTGATCGAGTAGAAGGTACACTATTTGGAAATGGTGAAAGAACAGGTAACGTGGATATCGTCACTGTTGCATTAAATATGTATACACATGGTGTCAATCCAGAACTTGACTTCACACAGATGAATGACATCAAGCGTACTTATGAAGAATGTACAAAGATGGAAGTTGATCCTCGTTCTCCATATGCTGGTCAGTTAGTCTTCACAGCATTCTCTGGAAGCCATCAAGATGCGATTAATAAAGGTATGCATAAATATCATGAAAGACATCAGAAACAATGGGAAGTGCCTTACTTACCAATTGACCCAGCTGATTTAAATAGACAATATGAGCCAATCGTTCGAATCAACTCTCAATCAGGTAAAGGTGGTGTGGCCTTCGTTATGGATACAGTCTTTGGTTATCATTTACCTAAACCATTACAGGGTGACTTCGCAAAGATTGTACAGAATATCTCTGAAGCAGAAGGCGAAGTATCACCAGAAAGAATCTATGATACATTCAGAAATGAATATATTGAAAATGAAGAACCATTCCAGTTCATTTATCAGAAACTAACAGATATCTCAGAAGATGCAGAAAACGAATATGAAAGAAAAGTCGAATTAACAATTCGTGATCATGGTGAAGAACGTACAATTATTGGTTATGGTAATGGTCCAATTGATGCAGTTAAGAATGCCTTCAATGATAATGGATACCATTATATTCACTTATTAGATTATAGTGAGCATGCATTAACATCTGGTTCAAGTGCTAAGGCTGCTGCTTATGTACAGCTTAGAGCAAAAGGCACTTCTATTATTGAATGGGGTGTAGGTGTTCATCCAAATATTACAACTGCAACTATTAAGGCAATTATTTCAGCAATGAATAGAATACATAAGGATATGAGGGAGGCCGCTTAATGGAAAGACTTGTCCTGTCTATTCTAGTTGATAATTCAGCTGGCGTATTAAGCCGTGTGGCTGGATTATTCTCTAGAAGAGGCTACAACATTGATTCATTGACCGTTGGTGAAACAAACGATCCAACAGTCTCACGTATGACAGTATCTGCAAGAGGAGAACCAGCCACTCTTGCACAGATTAAAAAGCAGTTAAGAAAGCTGGAAGATGTAATTGAAATATTTCCGTTAGATGATGACCATTCAGTCTATCGTGAATTGGTGCTTATTAAGGTAGAAGCAGACCACTCACAAAGACCTGATATTGTGTCAATAGTCAATATATTTAGAGCGCAGATTGTCGATGTTGCGCCAAATTCACTCGTTGTGGAAGTCACTGGTGATCAAAATAAGATCCATGGTATTCTCACAATGTTAGATACGTTCAATATCACCGAAATCGTCCGTACTGGTATTGCTGGCATCGGAAGAG
>NZ_FR898771.1:0-7858 GCF_000437715.1 Catenibacterium sp. CAG:290 | reverse complement strand
GAGGACTAGATGATTTTGATATAGAAAAGATGAAAGCTAAGAAAAATAGGGGGTAAATAAATATGGCTAAAATCTATTACAACACAGACTGTGATTTATCTTTATTAGATGGTAGAAAGGTTGCTATCATCGGTTATGGTTCTCAGGGACATGCACATGCATTAAACCTTAAAGAATCTGGAGTAGACGTTGTTGTTGGTCTATATGAAGGTTCTAAGTCTTGGAAGAAAGCAGAAGAACAGGGACTTAAGGTTATGACATCTGCTGATGCAGCTGCTTGGGCAGATATCATCATGGTATTAATTCCTGATGAATTACAGGCTAAGCTTTACAAAGAAGCTATCGAACCAAACTTAAACGAAGGCGATATGTTAATGTTCGCTCATGGTTTCAATATTCATTTCAATCAGATCGTTCCACCAAAGAACGTTGATGTAACTATGATTGCGCCAAAAGCTCCAGGTCATACAGTACGTTCAGAATATCAGGCAGGTAAAGGTACTCCTTGTCTAGTAGCAGTTGAACAGGATTACACTGGTAAGGCTCATGATTATGCATTAGCTTATGGTGCTGCAATCGGTGGTGCAAGAGCTGGTCTATTAGATACTACATTCAGAACTGAAACTGAAACAGACTTATTTGGTGAACAGGCAGTTCTTTGTGGTGGTGTATGTCAGTTAATGCAGACTGGTTTCGAAGTATTAGTAGAAGCTGGTTACGACCCAAAGAATGCATACTTTGAATGTATCCATGAAATGAAGTTAATCGTAGACTTAATCTACCAGTCAGGTTTCGAAGGTATGAGAAAATCTATTTCTAATACTGCAGAATATGGTGACTATATCACTGGTCCTAAATTAATCACTGAAGACACTAAGAAAGCAATGAAGAAAGTATTAGCTGATATCCAGGATGGTTCATTCGCTAAAGAATTCTTACTTGAAATGTCAGCAGCAGGTGGACAGGCTCACTTCAAAGCAATGAGACAGTTACACAATGAACATGAATGTGAAAAAGTAGGTGCTGATATCCGTTCATTATATTCTTGGTCTGATGAAGATAAGCTTTTAAATAACTAATCACTAAGCAACACACACACTTTGTGTGTTGTAAAGAGGAAGTACTACGGTACTTTCTCTTTACAACATTCAAAAATAACTTGAGGAGGATTATATATAATGGGAATGACAATGACGCAGAAGATCTTAGCTGATCATGCGGGAGTAAAAGAAGTTCATGCAGGTGAATTAATTGAAGCAAATGTAGATATTGTAATGGCAAATGATATTACAGGACCTATGGCTTTACCAATCTTTAAGAAAATGGCTGATAGGGTCTTTGATAAAGATAAGGTTGTTTTAGTGCCAGATCACTTTACACCTAATAAAGATATTAAATCTGCAGAGAACTCAAAGGCAATCAGAGAATTCTCTCGTGAGCAGGGATTAACACATCATATGGAACAGGGTAAATGTGGTGTAGAACATGCTATTTTACCTGAAAGCGGCATTGTTGTGGCAGGAGATGCTGTCATTGGTGCAGACTCACATACTTGTACTTATGGGGCTATTGGTGCTTTCTCTACAGGTGTAGGAACAACTGATATTGCGACAGGTATGGCGACTGGACAATTATGGTTCAAGGTACCTTCAGCCATTAAATTTAATCTTCATGGCAAACTACCAAAATATGTATCTGGTAAGGATGTTATTTTACATATTATTGGACGTATTGGTGTAGATGGAGCTTTATATAAATCAATGGAATTTACTGGTGAGGGTGTCAAAGAATTATCTATGGCAGATCGTTTTACTATTTGTAATATGGCTATTGAAGCAGGAGCTAAGAACGGTATCTTCCCTGTTGATGAAGCCGCTATTGAATACTTAGATAAACATGCTAAACGTGAATATAAGATCTATGAAGCAGACAAAGACGCTGAATATGAAGAAGTGGTAGATGTAGACTTATCTGCTATTAGACCAACTGTTGCTTTCCCTCATCTTCCAGGTAATGCAAAGACAGTGGATGAAATTGAAGCAATGGATAAAATCTATATTGATCAGGTTGTTATTGGATCATGTACAAATGGTCGTATGGAAGACTTAAGAAAAGCAGCCGCTATTCTTAAAGGTAAGAAAGTCGCTGATAATGTGAGAGTGATGGTTGTACCAGCGACTCAGAAGATTTACTTACAGTGTATCCTAGAAGGTATTCTAGAAACATTTGTAGAAGCAGGATGTGCTGTCAATACACCAAGCTGTGGTCCATGTATGGGTGGTCATATGGGTGTACTTGCGAAAGGTGAAAAGTGTGTTTCTACTACAAATAGAAACTTCGTTGGACGTATGGGTGATGTAGAATCATTAATTTATCTTGCATCTCCAGAAACAGCAGCTGCAAGTGCGATTGCAGGTTATATCGCAAATCCAGAAAAATTCGGAGGTAATAACTAATGGAAGCTAAAGGTAGAGTATTTAAATATGGTGATAACGTTGATACAGACGTTATTATTCCAGCAAGATATCTTAATTCATTTGATGCCAAAGAATTAGCAAGTCACGCTATGGTGGACTTAGATCCTACATTTGTAGAAAGAGTTCAGCCTGGTGATATTATTGTCGCAAAGAAGAACTTTGGTTGTGGTTCATCAAGAGAACATGCCCCTCTTGCATTAAAGACAGCAGGTGTATCTTGTGTTATCGCAAAAAGCTTTGCACGTATCTTCTATCGTAACTCTATTAATATCGGTTTTGCGATTCTTGAATGTCCAGAAGCCGTAGATGGTATTGATGATGGCGATGAAGTAAAAGTAGATTATGAAACAGGTAAGATTTATAACCTCACTAAGAATACAGAATATCAGGGTCAGCCTTTCCCACCATTCATGCAGAAGATTATTGAACAGGGTGGTCTTGTAAACTATGTCAATAATAAGAAAGGATAGAGGATATGGAAAAGAATATTGCGGTTATTAAAGGTGATGGAATCGGTCCTGAAATTGTGAATGAAGCAATTAAGGTACTTGATGCCATCGCAAAGAAATATAATCATACATTCAACTACAAGAATATCCTCATGGGAGGCTGTTCTATTGATGCTTATGGAGTCCCATTAACTGATGAGGCATTAGAAGTCGCAAAAAACAGTGATGCTGTATTATTAGGTTCTATTGGGGGAGATACTAATACATCTCCATGGTATAAATTAGATCCTACATTAAGACCAGAAGCAGGATTGTTAAAGATTAGAAAAGAATTAGGTTTATTCGCAAACTTAAGACCTGCTTATTTATATAAAGAACTTGCAGGTGCATGTCCATTAAAGGAAAGCACATCAGAAGCAGGTTTTGATATGATTATCGTAAGAGAATTGACTGGTGGTTTATATTTTGGTGAAAGAAACACAAAAGAAATCAATGGTGAATTAGTGGCTCATGATAATCTAGTTTATTCAGAACATGAAATTAGACGTATCGCACAAAGAGGATTTGAAATTGCGATGAAACGTGGTAAGAAACTTACAAGTGTGGATAAAGCCAATGTTTTAGATACATCTCGCTTATGGCGTAAGATTGTGAATGAAGTGGCTCAGGATTTCCCAGAAGTAAAAGTAGAACATATGCTTGTAGATAACTGTGCCATGCAGTTAGTCAAAGATCCAGCACAGTTTGATGTGGTCCTCACTGAGAATATGTTTGGGGATATCTTAAGTGATGAAGCATCTATGGTTACTGGTTCTATTGGTATGTTATCAAGTGCTTCACTTCGTGAAGACAGTCTAGGTATGTATGAACCAAGCCATGGCAGTGCACCTGATATTGCAGGACAGAATATTGCGAATCCACTTGCGACTATCTTAAGTGCCGCTATGATGCTACGTTATTCATTTGATATGGATGAAGAAGCAGCATGTATTGAAAAAGCAGTAGAAAAGGTTCTTGCGGATAATATCCGTACAGTTGATATTTATAAAGAAGGAATGACAAAAGTATCTACATCACAGATGGGTGATGCTGTAGTAGAAAGACTTTAGGAGGCTAATATGAGAAGTGATAATGTAAAAAAGGGAGTAGAACGTGCACCTCATCGTTCACTCTTCAATGCCTTAGGCATGACAGAAGAAGAATTAGAAAGACCTCTAATCGGGGTAGTTTGTTCATATAATGAAATTGTTCCTGGTCATATGAATCTAGATAAGATCAGTGAAGCAGTTAAGAAAGGTGTTTATTTAGCGGGTGGTGTACCAGTTGAAGTACCTGCGATTGCAGTATGTGATGGTATTGCGATGAACCATACAGGTATGAAATATTCACTCGTTACAAGAGAATTAATTGCAGATAGTACAGAATGTCTGGCAACAGCACATCAGTTTGATGGTCTTGTCATGATTCCTAACTGTGATAAGAACGTTCCAGGCTTATTAATGGCAGCGGCTCGTTTAAATATTCCAACTATCTTTGTATCAGGTGGACCAATGCTTGCAGGTAAGAAATTAAATGGTAAGAAGACTTGTCTTTCTTCACTATTTGAAGCAGTTGGTCAATACAATGCAGGTACTCTAGATGCGGCTCATCTTGAAGAATTTGAAGAAAAAGCATGTCCAACATGTGGTTCATGTTCAGGTATGTATACAGCGAACTCTATGAACTGTTTAACAGAAGCACTCGGTATGGGTCTTCGTGGTAATGGAACTATTCCAGCTGTTTATTCAGCACGTATCAGACTTGCAAAACATGCTGGTATGAAGATCATGGAATTAGTAGAAAAGAACATCAAACCAAGAGATATCATGACTCCAGCTGCCTTCAAGAATGCGATGACAGTGGACATGGCCTTAGGATGTTCTACAAACTCAATGCTTCATTTACCAGCTATCGCACATGAAGCAGGTGTTGAATTAAATCTTGAAATTGCGAATGAAATTTCTAAATATACACCAAACCTTTGTCACTTAGCACCAGCAGGTTCTACATTTATGGAAGATTTAGATGATGCCGGTGGCGTATATGCAGTCATGAATGAACTTGATTCATTAGGTATCTTAGATACAACAGGAATCACATGTACTGGTAAGACTATTAAAGAAAATATTGCAGGATGTGTAAACTTAGATCCAGAAATCATCCGTCCTGTTGATAACCCTTATATGAAAACAGGTGGTATTGCGGTATTAAAGGGTAATATTGCACCTGATAGCTGTGTTGTTAAGGCAGCGGCAGTCGCACCTGAAATGATGACACATACTGGACCAGCCAGAGTATTTGATAGTGAAGATGATGCAATCAAGGCAATTCGTGCTGGTAAGATTGTCAAGGGTGATGTTGTTGTTATTCGTTATGAAGGTCCTAAAGGTGGTCCTGGTATGAGAGAAATGTTATCTCCTACAAGTGAAATCGCTGGTATGGGACTTGATAAAGATGTTGCATTAATTACAGATGGTCGTTTCTCAGGAGCAACTAGAGGGGCGTCTATTGGACATGTATCTCCTGAAGCAGCAGTAGGAGGACCTATCGCTTTAATTGAAGAAGGAGATATGATCTCTATTGATATTCCAAATAATAAGATTAATGTAGCTGTAGATGATGCTACATTAGAAGCACGTCGTGCTAAATGGCAGCCAAGAGAACCTCGTATCACTACAGGTTACTTAAGACGTTATGCTGCACAGGTAACAAGTGCCAATACTGGAGCTGTATTACAGCCAAATGATAAGTAAAGGAGGAGAATCCAAAAATGTTAATGAAAGGATCGGACATTGTAGTAGAAAGCCTTCTTGAACAGGGCGTTGATACTATCTTTGGCTATCCAGGAGGGGCAATCCTAGAAGTCTATGATAGTTTATATAAATATCAGGATAAGATTCATCATGTCCTTACATCTCATGAACAGGGTGCGTCTCATGCAGCTGATGGTTATGCACGTGCCACTGGTAAAGTGGGTGTCTGTATGGCAACAAGTGGACCAGGTGCCACTAACCTTGTCACAGGTATTGCGACAGCCATGATGGATTCTATTCCTTTAGTCGCTTTAACTGCCAACGTAGGTGTCAATGCCTTAGGTAAAGATGCCTTCCAGGAAATTGATATCAAGGGTGTAACTATCCCTATTACTAAACATAACTTTATTTGTAAATCACCAGAAGAATTGGCTCCAACTATTCGTAAAGCATTCCAGATTGCGAAAGAAGGTCGTCCTGGTCCAGTATTAGTCGATATGACTAAGAATGCGACTGTAGGTTCATGTGAATATACTAAAAAGGTGCCAGATGTCATTGGCAGCCGTAATTATACATTCCCTACAACTTCTATTAAGAAAGCTGTAGAAATGATTGAAGCATCAGAAAAGCCATTCGTATTTGTCGGTGGTGGATGTATTGCTTCTCAGGCGAGTGCAGCTTTAAAAGAATTTGTAGAAAAAATCGATGCACCAGTTACTGATACATTAATGGGTAAAGGGGCTTATGATGGCACTAATCCACGTTATGCAGGGATGTTAGGAATGCATGGGACTAAAGCAAGTAATATCGGTGTATCAGAATGTGATTTATTGATTGCGATTGGTGTACGTTTCAGTGACCGTATTACTGGTAATGTGGATACATTTGCGAAGAATGCGAAGATTATTCATATTGATGTCGATGATGCAGAAATCGATAAGAATGTGCCTGTTGATTTAGGTATTGTCGGAGATGCAAAAGATGTTATTGAAGCTATTAATTTAACTTTAACACAACAGAACCATCCAGGATGGATGAAGGAAGTACGTACATTAAAGGATCGTTACCCTTTAACTTATGATCAGTCTAGATTAACTGGTCCATATGTGATTGAACAGATTGATAACTTTACTGATTCTCAGGCTATTATCACAACTGAAGTAGGTCAGAACCAGATGTGGGCAGCACAGTACTATCACTATAGACGTCCTAGACAGTTCTTAAGTTCTGGTGGACTTGGTACTATGGGTTATGGACTAGGTGCTGCAATGGGAGCTAAATATGGCTGTCCTAATCAGTTAGTATTCAATATTGCAGGGGATGGATGTTTCCGTATGAACCTCAATGAACTAGCTACTGCATCACGTTACAATATCCCAATCATTGAAGTAGTACTTAATAACCATGTACTTGGAATGGTAAGACAGTGGCAGACATTATTCTATGGTGAACGCTATAGTGCAACAGTACTTCATGATAAGGTAGACTTCTGTAAGGTAGCAGAAGGATTAGGCTGTAAAGCCATTCGTGTCACTAAGAAAGAAGAAGTCATGCCTGCTTTACAGGAAGCCGTGGATTATCATGGTCCAGTTGTTATTGAATGTATTATTGATGATGATGATAAGGTATTCCCAATGGTTGCGCCAGGAAGCTCTATTGCGGAAGTATTTGATGAAGCAGATATTAATAAGTAATTAAAAAGGCTGTTAAATTAATGAGATTAGAAAGATATACTATCTCATTAGCATTTACAGCCTTTTTACATGTTTAATTTGTATTTTTACTATCTAAACAATTTGCAGAATCTTTAACTTGTGTAAATCTACTTTTCATCTGCCGAAAACTTATAGGATACATAATTTCCAGATTCAAATTCAAAGTCACTTGTTTTAACTGAAGCGTAATTAAAATTGCTCTTTTTATATAAAAAGAGCAATACAATAAATAAGAAGATAATAAAAATCGTATTGCAAGAAAGTTACTAGATATGAAATTTTATCCAAGTAATATTACTTGAATAAAATTCATTTTTAAAAATTATTATATTATCTTCTTTTTTTGTGCATAAAATAGTATCAAAAAATAATGAATAATCAGATGCTCCGCAACTAAATAATATCGTTAAAAGACTACCTATAAT
>NZ_FR898770.1:0-88709 GCF_000437715.1 Catenibacterium sp. CAG:290 | reverse complement strand
GACAACTAGGAGGTCATTTCATATTATCTAATTTTATAAAAATAAGCGATATAATCTGAACGATTGTGGTAGTATCTTTTACTACCCTGTTTCGTTTTTTTTATTTTAGTCATAATCTCTCTTACCAAATCCTATCATATTAGTACTTTTAACACATATATACATTAATATCATTCAAAGCTCCTATCAAATTTCTTATTTTGTATAGGTTTCTTTATATTCATAAATACATTTAGTTATTTTTAAAGTGAACAATTTATAGTATAATATGGTCAGAGGTGAGAATATTGGAATATGCTATTGAAATGCTTAATATCACAAAAGAATTCCCTGGTATTAAAGCAAACGACGATATTACTCTTCAAGTAAAAAAAGGCGAAATTCATGCTTTATTAGGTGAGAATGGTGCCGGTAAATCTACTTTGATGAGTATTTTATTTGGTCTTTATCAGCCTGATGTGGGTGAAATAAAGATTAATGGACAAAGCGTTAAAATCAATGACCCAAATGATGCCAATAAATATAACATTGGTATGGTGCATCAGCATTTTAAACTTGTTCATAATTTCACTGTTTTGGAAAACATTATTTTAGGGGTTGAAGAAAAGGGTTTATTTGGTAAGCTCAAGACAGATAATGCGCGTAAGAAGGTGATGGGCTTATCTGAGAAGTATCATTTAAACATTGATCCAGATGCAAAGATTGAAGATATTACTGTTGGTATGCAGCAGCGTGTAGAAATCTTAAAGATGTTATATAGAAATAATGATATCTTGATTTTTGATGAACCTACTGCAGTACTCACTCCACAGGAAATTGATGAGTTAATGAAAATCATGAAGGAACTTATTAAGGAAGGTAAATCCATCATTTTCATTACTCATAAGTTAAATGAAATTAAAGCAGTAGCGGATCGCTGTACAATCATTCGTAAGGGGCGTTATGTTGGTACAGTCAATGTAGCTGATGTGACTAAAGAACAGTTATCAGAAATGATGGTTGGTCATAAGGTAAACTTAACAGTCACTAAAGATGATCATGAACCATCTGATGTTGTATTAAAAGTGGACCATTTAAGCTATCAGCCTAAGACTTCAGATAAACTTCTTTTAAATGATGTTTCATTTGAAGTAAGAAAAGGTGAAATTGTTTGTATTGCTGGTATTGATGGCAATGGTCAGAGTGAGTTGATTTATAACTTAACAGGTCTAGAACAGCCTAATATGGGTCATGTTTACTTAAATGATGAAGAGATTACACATAAGAGTATTCGTTATCGTAATGATCATGGTTTATCTCATATCCCAGAAGACCGTCATAAACATGGGTTAGTTCTTGATTATACTCTTGGTGAAAACTTGATTTTAAAATCATATTATAAGAAAGACTTCCAGAATCATGGCATTATTAATTTTGACGCAATGAATACTTATGCTGATCGTCTTATTGAAGAATATGATGTGCGTTCTGGTGAAGGTAGAAATTCTATTGTACGTGGTATGTCCGGTGGTAACCAGCAGAAAGCTATCATTGCAAGGGAAGTAGAACAGAATGATGACCTACTTATTGCAGTACAGCCTACACGTGGTCTAGATGTTGGGGCTATTGAATTTATTCATAAGCAGATTGTTAAGACAAGAGACAACAATAAAGCAGTATTACTTGTGTCACTTGAACTTGATGAAGTTATGAACTTATCAGATCGTATTTTAGTGATGTATGAAGGGGAAATCGTTGCGGATCTTAATCCAAAAGAGACTACTATTCAGGAATTAGGACTTTATATGGCAGGTTCTAAGAGAGGAGAAGGTTATGAAAAGTAATAAACCCGCTTTAATGGAACGTGCCAGCTTCAAATCAATTGTGTCTTCTTTAATCGCAATTTTAATGGGGCTAGTCGTTGGTTTTATCATTATCTTAATTGCTAATCCTAGTGATGCATTACAGGGATTATCTATTTTATTAACAGGTGGCTTTAGAGAAGGGTTATCTAGTATTGGACAGGTTATTTATTTAGCTGTACCAATCATGATGACAGGTCTATCTGTTTCATTTGCTTATAAATGTGGTGAATTTAATATCGGTGTTCCTGGACAGTATTTAGTAGGATGTTTCACTGCTGTATTTATCGCATTAAGAGCAACTTTTATTCCAGATAACTTAGTTTGGATTTTTGCTATTTTAGGAGCTGGAATTGCTGGCGCTTTATGGGCACTTATTCCTGGTATCTTAAAGGCTGCTCGTAATGTAAACGTTGTTATTTCTGGTATCATGTGTAACTATATTGGTATGTTACTTGTTATCCAGGGTATTAAAGCCACTATCTACAACTCTACTGGTGCAGAAAGTTATGCTGTATCTAAAGCACGTAGTATTCCTGGATTTGGCTTAAATCAGATCTTTGGTGATCGTGTTAACCTTGGTATTATCATTGCAATCTTACTTTGTGTACTTGCTTGGTTTATCATGAATAAAACTACTTTTGGTTATGAACTAAAAGCATGTGGTTTCAATAAAGATGCAGCAAGATATGCAGGTATGAACGAAAAGAAATGTATCGTTTTAGCCCTTATGATTTCAGGATTCTTTGCTGGAGTAGGTGGTGCCTTAACTTACTTATGTGGTACTGGTAAAACATTACCAATCACAGAAACATTACCAAACGAAGGCTGGAACGGTATCCCAGTTGCCTTACTTGGTTTCTCTAATCCAATTGGCTGTATCTTTGCTGCCTTATTCATTGGTTATATGAATGTTGGTGGTAACTATATGCAGGCACTTAATATTGCAATTGAAGTTATTGATATTATCGTTGCTGTTATTATCTACTTTGCTTCATTCACATTATTCATTAAAGCCTTATTAGAACGTTATCAAAGAAATAAAAAGAGAAAAGCAGAAATACAGAATAAAGGAGGTAAAACAGAATGAGTATAGTTTATTTCCTTTTTGCTCAGACTTTACTATTTGCCATTCCATTAATGATTGTTGCTTTGGGTGGTATGTTCTCTGAACGAAGTGGTGTTGTTAACTTAGCCCTTGAAGGTATTATGATCATTGGTGGTTTTGCTGGTGTATTCTATTTAAATTATATGCAGTCTAATGATATTCTTCATGGTCTGCCACTATTATTAACAGGTTTACTTATTTCTGGTATTGTTGGTATACTATTTAGTATGCTTCATGCCTTTGCAGCCATTCATTTAAGTGCTGACCAGACTATTTCTGGTACTGCATTAAATATGCTTGCTCCAGCACTTGGTATCTTCATCGCAAAAACTGTACAGGATGGTATGCAGAACGTTTCATTCACTAATGAATTCAGAATTTCTGAAGTTCCTGGACTTAGTAGTATTCCAGTACTTGGTGATTTATTCTTCAAGAACTGCTATTTTACTACATTCCTAGGCATTGCGATTCTTATCATTTCTTGGTATTTCCTTATGAAAACTAAGACTGGTTTAAGAATCCGTTCTTGTGGTGAAAACCCTCAGGCAGCAGATGCTGCAGGGATCAGTGTTTATAAGATCAGATATCTAGGTGTAGGTATTTCTGGTTTCTTAGCTGGTATGGGTGGACTTATTTATATTCTACCTATCTCTACAGAATTCACCTGCACTGTTGCTGGTTATGGTTTCTTAGCTTTAGCTGTATTAATCTTTGGTAACTGGGCACCATTAAGAATTGCTGGTGCAGCATTCTTCTTTGGTTTCATGAAGACATTGTCTTATACATATAACTCAGTTCCATTACTTGCTAAAATGTCTTTACCTGATACAACATATAAATTAATTCCATATGTTGCCACTTTAATTCTATTAGCATTCACATCTAAGAACTCAGCTGCGCCTCGTGCAGATGGTGTGCCTTACGATAAGTCTAAACGTTAATAGAGTCGGACTCCCTAGGGAGTCCTTTTTTCTTGCACTACTATACAAAAAAGTTATAATGAATAGAGAAAGAAAAGAGGTATACAATGAACAAGATCTATCAAATGAATGGATATCAACTTCACTTGATTTCATCTAAGAAATTTAAAGATATTACAATCTCTGTTCGTTTTAAAGGACGTTTTACAAGAGAAACAGTCACAAGTAGAAGTGTTCTAGGATTTTTAATGATCACTGGAACTATGAAGCATCCAACACAAAAGGACTTATCTAGAACACTAGAAGATTTATATGGTGCAAATCTTTCTGCTAATATTTCTTCAGCAGGTAAAGGCCATATTATTACTTTTAAGAATACATGTGTTAATCAGGAGTTCCTTCCTATCAATGAAAATCTACTCATTAAACAGGTAGATTTATTAAATGAATTAGTGAATCATCCTTATATAGTGGATAACCATTTCGATGAAGAAATGACTGAACTTAAAAAACAAGAAATCACATATCGTATTATGGCTGATATGGACGATAAGATGGGCTATGCCTTTGATCGTATGGTAGATTATATGGGCAGAGGAAGTGTGCTAGGATTACGTTCTACAGGTTATATAGAGGATATGGATAACATCAATGCTTATACTCTTGTAGAAACATATAAAGATATGATTCAAAATGATGATAAGCATGTTTATGTAGTAGGGGATATAGATGAAAGTATTATTTCTATCTTCAAAGAAAAGCTACAATTCCCAGAAGTGAAACATGATCCTTATCCTAGTGCCTATATGTATCAAAATGATCGTAAACATCTTTTAGATATTATTGAAAAACAGGATATCGTCCAGTCTAAGCTCGTTATGGGTTATAAGGCAAACTGTTGTACCTTAAGTGAAAATACAGCTGCAATGAGCGTATTTTCTAATTTATTAGGAGGTTATTCTCAATCCAGACTATTCCAGGTAGTCAGAGAAAAGAACAGCTTATGTTACTTTATTCATTCAAGTTATGATCCGATGAATGGTATTATGACCATTGCAGCAGGTATTGATATGAATAATTATGATAAGACTAAAGAGTTAATTGGAAAACAGATCAAAGACTTACAAGCTGGGCATATCACTGATGAAGAATTATCAATGGTAAAGACAATGCTTATCAATGCATTATCTAAAGTAGATGATGATCCTGATGCCATTATCTCATTCAACTGGAGAAGAGATATTATTAATAGTCAGGATACAATTGAAGATAAGCAGAATGCGATTAGAAATGTCACTAAAGAAGATGTCATCAAATGTGCTCAAAGTATAGAACTAGATACAATCTATTTCTTAACTGGAAAGGAGTTCTATGAAGAAAACTTATTATCCAACAATTAAAGAAACTGTATATCATGAAAAAATGAGCAATGGACTTAATGTCTATCTCATGCCTAAGGATGGTTTCACTAAGACATATGGTTTATTTTCAACACGTTTTGGTTCTATTGACCGTAGCTTTGTTCCTCTAGGAGAAACAGATTTAATCACAGTACCTGATGGTGTCGCTCATTTTCTAGAACATAAAATGTTTGATATGGAAGATGGAGATGCCTCAGAAAAGTTTGCTGCACTTGGTGCGAGCAGTAACGCCTTCACTTCTCATAGCCGTACTGCTTATTTGTTCAATACAGCTGCAAATGTTGATGAATGTACTGAATTATTACTAGATTTTGTTCAGGAACTCAATGTTACACCTGAAAGTATTGAAAAAGAGAAGGGCATCATTAATCAAGAAATAGGCATGTATAATGATGATCCTGACTGGCGTGGTTATTTTGGTGCCATCAGCAACCTTTATCATAATCATCCTGTTAGAATTGATATTGCCGGTACTGTTGAAACAGTGGCAGAAATTGATTATGACATCTTACAAAAGTGCTATCATACATTCTATCATCCATCGAATATGATGTTATTTGTGTCAGGAAACTTTGATCCAGAACACCTCATGTCTATTATTAGAGATAATCAGGCAAAGAAAGATTTCAATGATATGCCACCAATTGTAAGAGGGGATCATAATGAACCAGAAACCATCTTTAAAGCTTATGAAGAAAATGAGATGGATGTTACTATGACTAAGGTCAATGTTGCAATAAAAGTCAACAATGTGCCTGAATCACCTGAAGAAAAACTCAAAAGACAACTTTCATTCTATATTTTCATGGATATGTTATTCTCTAAGAGCAGTGATTTAAGAGATGAATGGACTAAGAAGGGACTCATCAATGATTCTTTCTTCACTAACTTCTCACAGGAACGTGATTTCTCTCATATTATTTTTGCAGGAGATAGTCCTAAACCTGAGGAACTTCTATCTCATATACATAAACTTATTGAAGATATTCCTCATATGACACTGGATGAAGAAGCATTCAATAGAATGAAAAGAAATAACATTGGAACTCTTATTGGCTTCTTCAATTCTATTGAAACAATTGCTTCATTATTTAGCCAGTACTATTTAGAAGGTATTAATTTATTTGATCTATTTGAGGCCTATCAGGCTCTTACTATCGATGACATTAAAAATATTTTACCTCTATTTTGCAAGGATTTAACATCTAATTTTATTGTCAGACCACTTAAGGATAACGCCTAGATGTTGACTAAAAAGGTGCTTATGCTATAATGGTGGTGACCTGAGAGTATATGGATTTCCTACATTTTTGATAAGGGAACCTGATTGTTTGAAAGACGGTGTTGAAGACCTGCTACGAGTAGGGATCCTAAAGTTTTTCACAAGGTGCCCACCTGTATTTAACAGGGATAATCAACGCCTCTTAGGTCTTTTCATTTGTTTAAATTTTACAGGGGGGTCATTATGGCTATTGATCAGAAACTCATCGATGAAATTAATGCACTTGCTCATAAAAAGAAGACAGTAGGTCTTACACCTGAAGAACAGGTTCGTCAGCAGAAGCTTAGACAAAAATACCTAAAAGAATTTAGAAGAGGCTTTGAACAGCAGCTTCAGAGTATCAAAGTTGTTGATGCAAATGGTAACGATGTCACTCCTGCAAAAGCAAGAATGCATAAAAAAGTAAATTAGACAGTCTTTGTGAAAAGATTGTCTTTTTTATTGCGTAAAAAATGGTTTACACATCAATAAAATTATGTATAATGGTGGTGATTAGGAGGTACTCGAAATGGATTCGAATTTATCGATCGCTACAATAAGATCGCTTTGTATTGACATGATCAATAAGGCAAATTCTGGTCATCCAGGTATGGTTCTAGATGGCGCACCTGCTTTATACACATTGTTTACTAAGGTGATGAACATAAATCCCTCTTTGTCTAGTTGGCAAAATAGGGATCGCTTTGTTCTTGCAAGTGGTCATGCTAGTTCTTTACTTTATGCTTTATTACATCTTTCTGGTTATGATTTAAGTCTTGATGATTTAAAACAGTTCAGACAGTGGCAGTCAAAAACACCTGGACATCCAGAAATCACTATCACAGATGGTGTAGATGCATCTTCAGGGCCTTTAGGTCAGGGGGTTCCTACAGCCACAGGTATGGCAATTGCTGAAAAGTTCCTTGCAGAAAAGTACAACAAGGAAGATTGTTCAATTGTTGACCATTACACATATGTATTATGTGGTGATGGTGATATGCAGGAAGGTGTGACTTATGAAGCATCATCTCTTGCTGGTCATCTTTCATTAGGTAAGTTAATTGTTATCTATGATGCCAATGAAGTAACACTTGATGGTCCTCTTTCATATTCATTCAGTGAAAATGTAAAGAAGAGATATGAAGCAATGAATTGGCAGGTTATCGAAGTGGCTGATGGTAATGACATTCAAGCTATCAACCGTGCATTAAAGCGTGCTAAGAAAGAGTTATTCAAACCATCTATTATCATCATGAAAACTGTTATTGGTTATGGTTCTTGCAACCAGGGAACTAATAAAGTTCATGGTTCACCTCTAGGTGAAGAAGACGGTAAGAATGCTAAGTTATCTTATGGATTTGACCATGATCCTTTCTATGTTCCTGATGAAGTTTATGCTGATTTCAAGAAGAACGTAAAAGACCGTGGCACAAGAGCATATAAGAAATGGTTAAAGACTGTTGAAGAATATGCTGAAAAGTATCCAGAAGAATATAAAGAATATAAAAATGCTATTGAAGGTAATTATCATTTAGATATTACAGAACTTCAAAAGGAATTCAAACCTGGTTATACAGAAGCGACTCGTAATATTTCTCATAGAATTATTCAGGAAGTTGCTAAGCAAAACCCTACATTCTTATCTGGTACTGCAGATCTATCTTCATCTACTAAGACATCAATCCAGGGCGAAGGAAGATTTAGCTGTGAAGACTATACTGGAAGAAATGTATATTTTGGTATCAGAGAATTCGCAATGGTGTCTATCATGAATGGTATGACATTACATAAGGGTGTTAAGATTTCAGCAGGGGGCTTCTTAGTATTCAGTGATTACTTTAAAGCAGCATTAAGAATGGGTTCTTTACAGGAATGTCCAATCATTCTTCCATTATCACATGACTCTATTGCAGTTGGTGAAGATGGCCCTACACATCAGCCTGTTGAACAGCTTGCAATGCTTAGAAGCAGTATTGATGTCGAAGTATTACGTCCAGCTGATGCAAATGAAATGCTTGCATCTTGGAAGATTGCTGTTGAAACAAAGAATATGCCAGTCGCATTAATTCTTACTAGACAGCCAGTAGAAAACCTTACAAATTCTACTTATAAAGATGTATTACATGGTGCTTATATTGCTAGAAAAGAATCTGGTGACTTAGAAGGTATCATTATCGCTTCTGGTTCTGAAGTGGGTCTTGCTATTCATGCACAGGAAGAATTAGAAAAACAGGGACATTCAGTACGTGTTGTTTCTATGCCTTCAATGAACTTGTTTGATGCACAGAGCGACGAATATAAGGAATCCGTTTTACCAAATAGCTGCAGAAAGCGTCTTTCTGTAGAAATGTTATCTGATTTTGGATGGCATAAATATGTAGGTTTAGATGGTAAGACTATGGGAGTTGATACTTTTGGTGCGAGTGCTCCAGCAAGCAAAGTCATTAAAGAATATGGTTTTACTGTAGAAAACGTAGTAAAAGAATACAATTCATTATAAAAACAACTAAAAAGAGAGGGTATCTTAGGATATTCTCTCTTTAATTAGTGCTAAAACACTAAAACAATTTACAAACATAATCTAGTTTGATATAATTATTTAACGTTAACGGAGGTATTTACAATGGTAGCAGGATATATTATTACTACAATTATTGGTGCTCTTGTTGGATTCTTCTTTGCAAGATGGATGTTCAAGAGAGAATTAAAGAAAAACCCACCAATTTCAGAAAAAATGATTCGTGCTATGTTTATGGAAATGGGACGTAAACCTAGCGAAACTCAGATCAAGAGAATCATGAAAAGTGTGAATGATCAGTATAAATAAGGGATAATACCCTTATTTTTATTTAATATGAAAATTACAATTACGAGACATTCTAAAACGCTTTGGAATAAAGAAAAAAGACTTCAAGGATGTAAAGATTCTCCTTTAAGTCCTGAAGGCATGGACAATATTCTTGCATTAAAAGAACATATCAAGAATAACCATTATGATGCTATTTATTCTAGTCCTATTAAGCGTGCCTATGATACTGCAAAACTCTTGTTTGATGAGCAGCCCATCATTACTGATGAACGCATTAGAGAAATGAACTTTGGAATACTAGAAGGACAGAAAATTAATGAAATTCCAGAGGAATATAAGAAAACTTATCATGATTTATGGTGTCATCCTGAAATATCCAATGGTATTCCAGAAGGGGAAACCTATGATGAAATTGAAGAAAGAGTTAAAGACTTCTTAAATGATCTTGTAAAGAAGCCTTATGATAATGTCTTTATTGTCACTCATGGCTTCTGTTTTACTATTATTATGGCCACTATCATGAACCTTGAAAGAATTGACTATATTAAAGTCAATAGTCCTGTTGTGGATGGCTGTTCTGAAACAATTGTGAATTATAGTAATGGCGAGTTTAATGTCGAAGTTTATGGAAATAATGATTTCCTTCCACACCAGTCAAATGAATCATTTTCTAAATAAATAAAGTCAAATGGCTAAAACCATTTGACTTTATTTTCTGTTCCTTCTTTTATTCTAATAATATTTGCACGATGTCTATAGACAATAAGTGCGACAACACATATATTAGTAATGATTCCAGTTGTAGAATATCCAATAAATGGTGATGCAATAAGTACAGCTGTTGCACCAAGGATACTAGATAAAGATACATACTTAGTTGTCTTTAATGTAATTAAGAATACCACAACTGCGATAATAAAACCATATATATTAGTCATTAATGTATAGGCGATTGCACTTGATACAGCCTTACCACCCTGAAAATTCGCAAAGATAGGATAACAATGACCAATCATACAGAATAGTGCACATGGATAAATGATATTAGCTGAAATACCAGATACTTTCGCAATCCATCCTGTTAATAGGATAGTAATGATACATTTTGTTGCATCAAGTAAAATGACTGTCATTCCGGCTTTTTTGCCTAGTACTCTTCCTGCATTGGTACCACCTAGATTATGTGATCCATATTGACGAACATCAGTATTATAAAACACTTTACCAATGACTAATGCAAAAGGTATTGAACCATATAGATAACTTATTAATAAACAGATGATTATAACTAAATATTTCATCGACTCACCTCACAAAAATTCATTATACATAAATACTACAAAAAATCAAACTTTCCTAAAAAAACGTTTTTGTGTTATACTAGTCAAGTTGAGGAGGTATGCTCATGTCAAATACACATTATGATGAATCCGATATTCAAATATTAAAGGGGCTAGAAGCCGTAAGAAAAAGACCAGGAATGTACATTGGTTCAACTGATTCTCGTGGTTTACACCACCTTGTATGGGAAATTGTTGATAACTCTATTGATGAAGCCATTGCTGGTTATGGTAAGAAGATCACAGTTACATTACATAAAGACAATAGCGTGACGGTCGAAGATGAAGGCCGTGGTATGCCAACAGGTATTAATAAAGAAACAGGAAAGCCAACTACAGAAGTTATTCTTACTGTATTACATGCAGGTGGTAAATTCTCTGAAGATGGTGGCTATAAAACTTCAGGAGGCTTGCATGGTGTAGGGTCTTCTGTCGTCAATGCGTTAAGTGAATTTTTAGAGGTGACTGTCCATCGTGATGGTGTGATTCACACACAGCGCTTTGAAAATGGTTCTACAAAAATTGGAAAGTTAAAAAAAGTAGGAAAAACTAATAAGACAGGTACTATTATTCATTTTAAGCCTGATGCATCTATTTTCTCTACCACAACATTTAGTTTCCAGACAATTAGTGAACGACTCCGTGAAGATGCATTCTTATTAAAGGGAATGACAATAGAACTTATTGATGAACGTACTGATAAAGATGAAATATATCAGTATGAAAAGGGCTTAGAAGAATTTATTGACTGGATCAATAATGATAAAGAAGCTGTTTCACCTATTATTTCTTTTGATGATACTAATAATGAAATAGAAGTAGAAATTGCGATGCAGTTTACACAAAGTTATCAGGAAAATATTATTTCGTTTGTTAACTTAGTACGTACTGGAGATGGAGGTACACATGAAGTAGGATTCCGTTCTGGTTTAACTAAAGTATTTAATGAATATGCAAGAAAATATACTTTATTAAAAACAAAAGATAAGAATCTTGAAGGTAGTGATGTACGTGAAGGATTGAATGCAATTATTTCTGTTAAGATTCCAGAAAAGTATCTTCAGTTTGAAGGTCAGACCAAATCTAAGCTTGGTTCTCCTATTGCCCGTAATATTCTAGAAAATGTGACTTTTGAACGTATTACTTATTTCTTAGAAGAAAATAAAGATATTGCAGAGAAACTGATTGAAAAGATGATCAAGGCAGCTAATGCAAGACAGGCAGCACGTAAAGCTAAGGAGCAGGCAAGAAAAGGTAAGAATAACCGTGAAGCAAAATTCTTAAGTGGTAAGTTAGCACCTGCACAATCCAAAAATAAGCGTAAGAATGAATTATATCTTGTCGAAGGGGATTCTGCCGGAGGTAGTGCAAAACAGGGAAGAGACCGTAAATTCCAGGCTATTCTTCCACTTCGTGGTAAGGTTATTAATACAGAAAAAGCAACACAGGCAGACATCTTAAAAAATGAAGAAATCAGTACAATGATTAATACAATTAATGCAGGTGTAGGTGCTGATTTTAATGTGGATGATAGTGCTTATGATAAGATTATCATCATGACCGATGCCGATACTGATGGGGCACATATCCAGATCTTATTGCTTACATTCTTCTATCGTTATATGCGTGGTTTGATTAAAGCAGGTAAGGTTTATATTGCCATGCCACCTCTTTATAAGGTTTCTAAGAAGTCTGGCAAGAAAGATAATGTTATTTATTGCTGGGATGAAAAGGATTTAGAAGCTGCTCGTAAGAAAATGGGAAGAGGCTATGATGTACAGCGTTACAAAGGTCTTGGTGAAATGAATGCAGAACAGTTATGGGAAACAACTATGAACCCTGAAACTCGTACTCTTATTCAGGTCACTATCGATGATGCTGCAATTGTAGAAAGAAGTGTCTCTGTATTAATGGGTGATAAAGTACAACCTAGACGTGAATGGATTGAAAACAATGTACAGTTCTCATTAGAAGATAGCTTCTTTATGGAAGGATAGGTGATCAAACATGACAGAAAAAAATATTATTATGTCCTTAGAGGATATCATGGGTGACCGCTTTGGACGTTATTCTAAATATATTATCCAGGATCGTGCATTACCTGATGTAAGAGATGGATTAAAACCAGTACAAAGAAGAATTTTATATGCTATGTGGAAAGAAGGAAATCTTCCTAACAAGCCATATCGTAAGTCAGCTAAGACTGTTGGTACAGTTATTGGTAATTATCACCCTCATGGTGATTCTTCTGTTTATGAAGCGATGGTACGTTTATCACAGGACTGGAAGATGCGCATGCCTTTAGTAGATATGCAGGGTAATAACGGGTCTATTGATAATGACCCAGCTGCTGCCATGCGTTATACTGAAGCACGTCTCGCACCAATTGCGTTAGATTTAATTAAAGATATAGATAAAGAAACAGTGCCGATGGCACTTAACTTCGATGATACTGAATATGAACCAACTGTATTTCCCGCAAAGTATCCAAACTTATTAGTCAATGGGGCCACAGGAATCTCAGCTGGTTATGCCACTGATATTCCTCCTCATAATTTAGAGGAAGTGATTGATGCTACTATTTACCGTATTAAACATCCTCATTGTTCATTTGATGATCTTCATCAATTTATTAAAGGGCCTGATTTTCCAACAGGTGCTATAGTTGAAGGTGCAAGTGATATTGCGACAGCCTTAAGAACTGGTCGTGGTAAGGTTGTTGTCCGTTCACGTTATAAAATTGTTGAACAGAAGAATATCAATCAGATTCTTATTACAGAAATTCCTTATGAAGTCAATAAGGCTGAACTTGTAAGAAAGATGGCTGAAATTCAGTTTAATCGTGATATTGATGGAATCATTGAAGTCAGAGATGAATCTGACCGTAATGGATTATGTATTGCGGTAGATTTAAAGAAAGATGTTGATGCAAGAAATACATTAAACTACTTCTTTAAAAATACAGATTTACAGAAGAACTATAACTATAATATGACTGCAATCAAAGATAAGCGTCCAGTACTTATGGGTATTGAAGATATCCTTGATGGATATATCAAACATGAATGTGAAGTCGTTACTAAGCGTTCTATTTTTGATCTTAATAAAGCACAGGAACGTGAGCATATTGTAGAAGGGCTTATTAAAGCTATTTCTATTCTAGATGAAGTTGTAAAAACAATTCGTGCATCTAAAGATAAGTCAGATGCAAAAGTGAATTTAATGAATGCTTTTGGCTTTACTGAAAGACAGGCAGAAGCCATTGTAACTTTACAGCTTTATCGTTTGACAAATACTGATATTGTATCCTTAGAGAATGAACAGAAAGAATTACAGGCTCTTATTGAAAGCTTAAATGCGATTTTAAATAGTGAAAAAGTATTAAGAAAAGTAATTATAAATGAGTTAAAAGAGATTAAGAAGAAGTATCCAACACCTCGTCTCACTGAAATCAAAGATGAAATCATGGATACATCTGTCAATCAGCAGGCAATGATTATTTCTGAAGATGTATATGTTTCTATTACACGTGACGGATATTTCAAAAAGATTTCTACACGTTCTTATAAGGCATCTGATGAAAATACATTTGGTAAGAAAGATACGGATATGCTTGTTGACCTATTTGAAGCCAATACACTCGATGTTATTCTTTCATTTACTAACAAGGGTAACTATTGTTTTGTCCCTGTTTATAAGTTAGAAGACTTCAAGTGGAAGGATTTAGGCAAACATCTAAGTTATTTAATTAAATTAGGTAATGATGAGAAGATTATTGGTAATATTCTTGTAAAATCATTCGATTTAGACCAATATGTTGTCTTATCAAGTAAGAATGGACAAATTAAACGCGTAAGTATTAAAGACTTTAATGTCAGCCGCTTCTCTAAGCCATTAAAATGTATGAACTTGAAAGACAATGATGAATTAGTGAGTGTTGATATCAGTGATGGAACAAAGGGTATTATTACTGTCACTAAAGCAGGATATGGCACTTTATATAGTGAAGATGAAATATCTGTATTAGGTGTAAAAGCAGGTGGTGTAAAGGGTATTAATATGCGTGATGATGAAGTGGCCTTTATGTGTGTCTTTGATCCTTCAGTTGTCTCTTCTTTATTGCTTATTTTAAACCCTGCACATTTCAAACGTATACATATCAGTGATATTCCAGCATGTCATCGTGCAACAAAGGGAACATTACTATTTAAGTCATTAAAGACTAAACCAACTAAAATCTTTACTGGATTCATCTCTAATCCACAGGATGAATTTATAGTTAAGAGTGGTACAGAAACAATGAAGATTGTATCTAAAGATATTAGCTTTGGTGCACTAAGTGCTAAGGCCAATACTTTAAAACAATGTCCATTTGACTTTATTGATGATGTACATCTCACTCGTTCTATGATTATTAAAGAGCATGTACAAAAGAAAGTAGAAGAAAATAAAGTAGATCTTACAATTAAAGATCCAAATCTCTTTGATGAAATGGAAGGGGACCCTGATACTGAGTTCGAATTCATTTCAATGGATGATTATCTTGATGAAAAGTAGGAAATATCCTTGTTTTTTCTATATAATTGAATAAAAATAGTGTAAAATGACCTAAGAAAAGGAAGGTATATATGACAGAAATAAGATGTTATGGATGTGGCGCCATCATTCAAAGCGCTGATACAAAAAAGCCTGGCTATGTGCCAGAATCTGCTTTAAGCAAGGAAAAGATTCTTTGTCAGAGATGTTATAAATTAATGCATTATCATCAGAAGATGGAATCTCATTTAACTAAAGATGATTTCTTACATGTTTTACAGACTGTAGGAGAAAAAGATTGTTTAGTTGTTTATATCGTTGACTTATTTGACTTTAATGGTTCTCTTGTGCCTGGTCTTATGCGTCATATTGGATATAATGATGTGCTTGTACTAGCGAATAAGAGAGATATCTTACCTAAGTCTTTAAAGGAACATAGACTTAATACATGGGTAAGAAGACAGTTCAAGGAATACGGTATCAAGCCTCTTGATGTAGTTATTACAAGTGGTAAGAAGAATATGAACTTTGATGAAATCTTTGATAAGATTGATGAATACCGTCACGGCCGTGATGTATATGTTGTAGGTATTACTAATGTTGGTAAGTCTACATTTATCAACCGTATGTTGAAGAACTATTCAGATGCATCTAATCTTATTACTACAAGTGAATTCCCTGGTACCACTCTTGATTTAATCAAGATTCCTCTTGATGATCATTCATCTTTATATGATACTCCAGGTATCATGAATGAACATCAGTACACATCTGTAGTAGATGAAAAAGATTTGGCTTATATTATGCCTCAGGGCGAAGTAAAGCCAATGATATACCAGTTAAATGATGATCAATCAATCTTCTTTAGCGGTCTTGCAAGAATCGATTATACAAAGGGAGATAAAGGAAACTTCATCTGCTACTTCTCTAGAAATATGCAGATTCATCGTACAAAGACTGAAAAAGCAGATGAATTGTTTAATAGACATAAGCAGTTACAGGTTTATGGACCTGCTTCATCAATGAAAGAAATGAAGGCTTATGAATTCACTTTACCAGAAGAAAAGCGTGATATTGTGATTTCTGGTTTAGGATTTATATGTATTCATGCACCTAAGGGTAAGATCAAGGTTTATGTTCCTGAAGGTATTGATGTATTTATGAGAGAAAGTTTAATTTAGAGGATATATGAATGTTAAATAGTAAACAGAAGAAATTTTTAAGAAGCGAAGCACATAGCTTAAAGCCAATTTTTCAGGTTGGTAAAGATGGTGTAGGAGAAAAACAGATCAACAGCATCAATGATGCATTAAAGGCTAAAGAACTTATTAAAGTGAAGTTATTAGATACTTGCCCTGAAACAGTGAATGAAGTAGCTTTAGAAATCTCAATGGGTACTAAAGCAGATGTTGTTCATATTATTGGACATACAATTGTTTTCTATAAATCAAGTGAAAAAGGAATTTATAAGATCTAATGAATATTGGATTACTTGGTGGTAGTTTTGATCCTATCCATAAAGGGCATATAGAGATTGCAAAGGAGGCTTTGTCTTTGCTTTCTCTTGATTCATTTTACTTCATTCCTACTAAAAACAACCCTTGGAAGGATAAACAGAATGCCCCTGGCGATAAGCGTAAAGCAATGATAGAGATTGCGATTCACCAGGAACCAAAAATGAAGGTTTGTACTATTGAACTTGATTCTACAAGTGATGAAAAGAATTATACAATTGATACGATTCATGCATTAAAAGAAATGTATCCTAATGATAATTTATATTATTTAATGGGTATGGATCAGGCTATGGCGTTTGAAAAATGGAAAGAAGCCAAAGAAATATCAGAATTAGTCCAGCTAGTCGCCTTTAACAGAGGTGGTTATCCTACAGCTCATCCTAATTTAGAGAGATATCACTTTATTAAGATGGATAATGTAGAAATAACCGCATCTAGCACAGAAATCAAAGAAGGTGCACTAGATATGCTTAATAAAGATGTACTCAAATATATTTCTAAAAATGGCTTATATCTTGATACAATGATTAGAAATAGAATGAAAGAAAAACGCTATAAGCATACTCTAAGTGTTGCTTCTCTCACAAGAGATTTCTGTAAAAGCAATGGCATTGATCCTCTCAAAGGCTATATTGCCGGTATGATGCATGATGTTGCAAAAGAAATGCCTCATGATCAGGCTAAAAAATTAATGAAGAAGCATTATGCTTCTCATTTAGATCAGCCTGAACCTATCTGGCATCAATGGCTCTCACGTTATGTATGTGAGAATGAATTTCTTATCAGTGATGAAGAAATCTTAAAAGCCATTGAAGATCATACAACAGCTTCTACATCTATGAGCCTTCTTGGTATGTGTTTATATTGTGCTGATAAGTTAGACCCTTTAAGAGGTTATGATTCATCAGAACAGATTACCTTATGTAAACATGATATTGAAGCAGGATTTAGAAACTGTCTGACTGATTTTTATGAATTTTCCACAAAGAAGCATCGTCCAATCGACCCATGTTTCTTTGAAGTTTATGATAAATATGTAAAAGGAGTTAATAATGACTAAAGTAGAATGTATTGTGAAAGCAATGAACGATAAATTAGCCCAGGATATTGTGGCAATCAATATGGAGAACGCCTCTCCTTTATATGACACATTTATTTTATGTACTGCATCTAATAAACGTTTATTAAATGCGATTCAGGATAATGTAGTCGACCAGTGTGAAATGAATGGTTTTGAAATTAAAAACATAGAAGGCCGTGGTAATGCGGAATGGATCCTTATTGATGCAGGTGATGTGATCTGTCATATCTTCTCTGAAGAAGCACGTAAAGAATATAACTTAGAGAAGTTATGGAGTGATATGCCTACTATTGATATCAAGGAGTATCTTGCATAATGGCTGCCTATAAAGAGTTTTCTTATTATTATGATTCTTTAATGGACCCAGACTTCTATTCTGAATATTTAAAATTCATTCATGAACATGCTAATCTTAAAACAATATTAGAACTAGGATGTGGAACTGGATTAACTGCTATTGAACTTGCGAAAGAAGGTCATCAGGTTCTAGCCACTGATTTATCTGAAGATATGGTAAACATTACTGCCTTAAAAGCTAAGGATGAAGGTGTTGAACTTCTAACTGAAACAATTGATATGTGTGATTTTGCCTTATCTCAGCCTGTAGATACTATCCTTTGTTTAACAGATGCAATTAACTATGTTTTAAGCAAGAAGAAGGTTCAGGATGTCTTTAATAATGTTTATGAAGGTTTAAAATATAATGGAACATTTATTTTTGATGTGAACAGTCTATATAAATGTAATGTGATTTTAGATGATTATCATGAAAAGAATGAAGATGAAGATTTCTTCTTCTCATGGGATGTAGAAAGTGATCATAAAGGTGGTATTACCCATCATATTATTATCGACGAAGATGGTCATCATGTTGATGAAACACATCGTCAAAAAACAATTCCTGTTGAAGAATATGTCCAGATGCTTAAAAAAGCAGGATTTAAGTCAATTGCTTATTATAGTGATTTTGGTGAATACAAACAAGAGTGTGAACGTATTATATTTGTAGTAAAGAAAGTGAGGGATTAACATGTTAGGTATTATTGGTGCAATGGAAGAAGAAGTCAATGAAATACTTGCTTTAATGAATGTTGAAAAAGAATACCAGGAATGTAATTATCATTTTTATGAAGGTTTATTAGGAAAAAAAGAAGTTGTAGTTGTCCAGGGTGGTATTGGTAAAGTCAATGCAGCTATTTCAGCTACTCTTTTATTAAAGAACTTTGATATTGATCATGTCATCAATGTTGGTTCCGCAGGTGGACTTGATTTAAAAGAAAATGTCGGAGATGTTATCATCAGTGAAAAGGTAGCTCATCATGATGTCGATGTCACTGCTTTTGGACGTCCATATGGACAAGTACCTGATATGCCTCTTTACTATGAAGCTGATGTGACACTCGTTTCTTATGCAAAAGAAATCTTTGAACATAATGGCTTAACAGTATATAGTGGTCTTATTGTCTCTGGTGATCAATTTGTTGCAAGAAAAGATCAGGTTGATACAATCAAAGAACACTTCCCTGATGCATTATGTTCTGAAATGGAAGCTGCAACAGTAGCTCAGGTATGTACAGTCTTTAATAAACCATTTATTATTGTACGTGGATTAAGTGATATTTTTGATAAAGGCAACAGTTCTATCCAGTTTGATCAATATCTTAAGGAAGCTGCAAAGTCATCAGCTCGTATGTGCTATGATTTAGCTCAAAAACTTGTATAAATGAATAGAATTGAATTATTGGCCCCTGCAGGTGATTTTGAGTCTCTGCAGGGCGCTATTGCGAATGGCGCTAATGCGATTTATCTTGGAACAACTGCCTTTTCAGCACGAGCCTTCGCTAAGAACTTTAATCTAGAAGAACTAGACCAAGCTATACAGTATGCACATCTAAGAAATGTAAGAATATTTGTAACTGTTAATACACTATATCAAGATGATGAAATGAAAGATGTTCTTTCATTAATTGATAGTTTATATGAGTTACAAATAGATGCACTTCTTATTCAAGATATTGGCTTATTAAAGCTCGTTCATGAAAGATATCCTGATATGGAACTTCATACTTCTACTCAGATGAGTGTGATGTCATTAGAGGCATTACGTTATTTTGAAGATCTAGGTGTTAAAAGAGTCGTTCTTGCTAGAGAAAATACCATTGATGAAATTAAATATATCTGTTCTCATACAGATTTAGAAATAGAAGTATTTGCACATGGTGCATTATGTGTGGCTTATTCTGGACAGTGTTTGATGTCTAGTATGATAGGTAGAAGAAGTGGTAATAGAGGCGCCTGTGCACAGCCATGCCGTTTACCTTATAGTTTAGAAGAAGATGGCAAAGTGATTGATACAAGCTATCTCATGTCTACAATGGATTTATGTACATCTGATCATATTAATGAATATATTGAAGCAGGCGTTGCTTCTTTAAAGATAGAAGGGCGTATGAAGCGTCCTGAATATGTGGCTGCAGTCACTCAGGTTTATTCTAAAGCTATTAAACATTATTATGAGAATACACCTAACTATACAAAAGAGAACTTCAATGATATGAAACAGATGTTTAATCGCCATTATACATCTGGTTATCCATTTCATGCTGATAAAATTGTAGATGAGACATTTTCAGGTAACCAAGGCGTTTTCTTAGGTTATGTTAAAGGATATGACTACCGTAGTAAACGTGTTTCTATAGCCCTAAAAAATGATTTAACACAGGGTGATTCTATTGTCTTTACAGAAATAGATAAAGGAAGACCTGTCAATAAGATTTATTATCAAAATAAGCTCATCAATAAAGCAGAAGCAGGCATGAATGTTCAGATTGAGTTTGATGATGTAGTGAAGGGTGGAACTGTTAATAAGACAATCAGTGTAGATACAATTAACCGTATGCAGAAAACATATCAGGAAGAAAAGAAATATCGAAAGATTGATATGTCCTTTAAAGCATCTCTTAATAAGCCCTGTACGCTTGTTGTAAAATGTGATGATGAAGAAGTATCTGTAGTAAGTGAACATATCATTGAAGAAGCATCAAAGCGTGCTGCCACTAAAGAGAATATCATTGATCATCTCAATAAGCTTGGTCATACTGTGTATGAAGCAAATAAGATTGATATAGAGTTATATGGTGAATTATTTATACCTATCACAATCATCAATAATATGCGTCGTGAGGCACTTTCTAAACTAGATACATTATTTACCTTTAAGAAGCACCACAAGGCTCCTATTAAAGAAATACAGCCTCTTAAAGTCATTCCGCAAAGTGTATCTGAGTATCATGTAGTAGTTTCTAATATAAAACAGTTAGAAATTGCCTTAAGATATTATGATCATGTATACTACTACTATGATGCAGATCTAAAAGAAGCATTAGAATGCTTCAAAAAATATGAAAAAGTACCTAATCTTTATCTACCTCGTATTATGCATGATAAAGATATACAAGAAGTCATTCACAATCCTTTATTGAAAGAGTTCAATACGTTAATTGTCAATGATTTTGGCAGTTATAGATTATTAAAAGAGCATCCTCTTATTATTGGTCAGGGATTTAATATTTATAACCATTATGATGCTTATGCATTTAAAGAACCAGTCATTGCATCATTTGAATGTACAAGAAAACAGATTAAACAGATGAAGGATTATAATGCTGATCTTATTTTACCTATCTATGGTAAAACAGAGAATATGATCAGTGAACACTGTGTCATTTCACAATCTTATTTCCATAAGAAAGTACCACATTGTGGTATGTGCAAGAAACATTCTTATAAGATTGTAGATAGAAAAGGTGTTTCTTTTGATATCTTTACCGATGATCAATGTCGTAATCATATACTACATAATGAACCAATCTATGTAGAAAACCATCAATCTCTAAATATTTCATATTTTATTATGTTGACTACAGAAGATGAAAATGAGACTGTAACCGTTTTAGAAGACATAAAAAAACGTACTTCTAAAGGGAAGAAAAGTGATTTAAAGAAGCCTTATGTAGTAGGATATTTCAAATAACATTTTAGATAAAATCTATATTTTTCATAATTCCTAAATTGCCACCTTTATTTTTTTGTGTTATAATAAACCCCAGATAGAAATAGGGAGGTAAACTTATGGCATTAGATATGGATCTCGCTAAACGTCTAAAAACTTATAGAACTTTTAAGAACTTAACACAAAAAGAAGTTGCTGCACATCTTAATGTACCTCATTCTGCAATTTCAGATATTGAAAATGGTAAAAGAGATGTAACAGTAGGGGAATTAAAAGTTCTTTCACGCTTATATGGACGTAGTGTTGAAGAAATCATGAGTGGTAAGAAATATGACTACTATAATATTGCGAATATTGCTAGATTATTATCTGAATTACCAGATGAAGATCTAAAGGAAGTCATGTTCATCATTGAATATAAGAGAAAAAGATTAGAAGAAAAATAGTATTTTTAAAGGGAGATAGCTCGCTATCTCCCTTATTTCATATTCTTTACAATCTTTTTGAATTCATCAAGTAATGCCATACCTTCTTCAAGAACTTCCTGGTTACAGATATGATGATCTAGACTATCATAATAGATGACATTAAATGGTTCTGTCTCCACAATAGCATATGTTCCATAACCATAGCTTCCTCGATTGATCATAGCACTACCTGGATTCACAAAAGTAATTCCTTCATGAATCTGAATCGTAGGCACGTGTGTATGTCCATGAAAACATATCGTGCAATGATTTTCTTTACATGCTTGTATAAGTTCATCATAACCTGTATAGACATGATAATCATTACCATGGGTCACAAATATATCTTTGTAAACTACATAGTGAGGAAAGACTTCTTCATCATGATTTCCATGTACAACTATATCATAATCTTTAAGTAATGGATCATCTGGAAGGAGAGAGGAATCTCCACAATGTACCAATAAATCCACCTTGTTTTTCCATTTATTTGTGATATGTTCTAATATATCGTTATACATATGCGAATCACTTACAACTAACATCTTCATTTTAACCACCTCTAAAATATTATAAATTAAATTTATAGCCTTTTGAATATCATTTTTTGTATTATGCCAAAAAAACTTTTGGGTAAGTGTTTACATCATGGCTAAAAATTAGTATAATTAATACAGAAATTAGAAAAGGAGTAATGACAATGAAAACAATTTTATTAGTATGTTCTGCAGGTATGTCTACTAGCTTATTAGTAACTAAAATGGAAGCCGCAGCTAAGGAACAGGGAGTTGAAGCAAAGATCTTCGCTTTACCATTCTCTGATGCACCTAGAGTATTAGAAGAAGTTGACTGTATCTTACTTGGCCCACAGGTTAGATTCCAGAAAGCTGCAATCGAAAAATTAGCTGCTTCAAGAAAAGCTGGTGCTATCCCTGTTGACGTTATCGATATGAGAGATTACGGAACTATGAACGGTAAGGCTGTTCTTGCTAGTGCTCTTAAATTATTAGGTGAATAACATAAACATAAGAGAGAAGGAATCATTCCTTCTCTTTTTTTGATATTACAATCAATTAAAATTACTTTTAAAGGCTATTATTTAGTCTAAGCATATTTTTACACTTTTTATTTATCTTTTTACTTAGTTTTGCTATAATGTTTAAAAATTTATGAAAACGGAGGATTCGACTGTGAAAAAAGGTATTATTACTGTAGTTGGAAAGGACCAGGTAGGTATTATCGCAAAGGTATGTACTTATCTTGCTGAGAATGAAGTAAATATTTTAGATATCTCTCAGACTATTGTACAAGGTTATTTCAATATGATGATGATTGTCAATCATGATGCTTCTAACAAAGCATTTAATGACTTAGCAGATGAACTTGCTGCTTTAGGTAAAGAAATTGGTGTTGATATTAAAATTCAGCATGAAGAAATCTTTAATATGATGCATAGATTATAAGGAGATGTATAGATGATTAATCAGTTTGAAGTTATTGAAACAAATAAAATGATTGAGCAGGAAAATCTAGATGTAAGAACTATTACAATCGGCATTAGCTTATTTGAATGTATTGATTCTTCTTTAGATGTTCTTTGTGACAATATTTACAACAAAATCATGTCTACTGCGAGAAATCTTGTACCTGTAGGACAGTCTATTGAAAAAAAATATGGTATTCCTATTGTGAATAAGCGTATCTCAGTTACGCCTATTGCAACAATCGGATCTTCAGCCTGCAAGAAGCCAGAAGACTATGTACAGATTGCAAAAACACTAGATAAGTGTGCAAAGGAATTAGGTATTAACTTTATTGGTGGTTATACTGCCATTGTTTCTAAAGGTATGACTAAAGCTGAACGTATGCTTATTGAGTCTATTCCACAGGCTATGAAGGAAACTGAATTTGTATGTTCAAGTGTTAATGTTGGTTCTACTAAGACTGGTATTAATATGGATGCTGTCGCATTACTTGGACAGATTGTAAAAAAGACTGCATATGCTACTAAGGACATTGAATCTATTGGCTGTGCTAAACTTGTTATCTTCTGTAATGCCCCAGATGATAACCCATTTATGGCTGGTGCATTCCATGGTATCAGTGAATCAGACGCTATTATTAATGTTGGTGTCAGTGGTCCTGGTGTTATGCATAAAGCAATTAAGGACGCAAAAGGTAAAGACTTTGGTGGATTATGCGAAATCATCAAGAAAACTGCATTTAAGATCACCCGTGTAGGTCAGTTAGTTGCTTTAGAAGCATCTGAAGCATTAGGTATTCCTTTTGGTATTATTGACTTATCTTTAGCACCTACACCAGCTATTGGTGACTCTATTGCCGATTGTTTACAGAGCATGGGCCTTGAAAGAGTAGGGGCTCCAGGTACTACTGCAGCACTTGCTATCTTAAATGACCAGGTGAAAAAGGGTGGCGTTATGGCTTCATCTTATGTAGGTGGTTTGTCAGGTGCCTTTATTCCAGTTAGTGAAGACCAGGGTATGATTGATGCAGTCAATGCAGGATCTTTAACTTTAGAAAAGCTAGAAGCAATGACTTGTGTTTGTTCAGTAGGTCTAGATATGATTGCAGTTCCTGGTAATACAAAAGCTGAAACAATCTCTGGTATTATCGCAGATGAAATGGCTATTGGTATGATCAACCAGAAAACAACTGCAGTAAGACTTATTCCAGTTATTGGTAAGGATGTAGGAGATACAGTTGAATTTGGTGGTTTATTAGGTTATGCCCCAATCATGCCAGTGAATTCATTCTCTTGTGATGAATTTGTGAACCGTGGTGGACGTATTCCAGCTCCTATTCATAGCTTCAAGAACTAATGAAAGAAGGGGTTATTTGTGTATTTAAATGATTTAACAGTATATTATCAATTAACAGATGATGAAGATGTTCTTTTCCTATTAAAGAACGTTGAACAATTAGACAATAAGGCAATTCAGCATGATTTTATTGCGAAATTCTTACAGGTTGCTGAAAAATATGATCTTCATGATCACTTGATGCAAAGCTTACTTACACATTTGCTTGCAATGCATGAAAATGCCTTCTCGCTTTCACTAGAACGTGTTGTAGATGTTGATGATACATTAAAAGCACTTGTATTAAGAGATCTCACTTACTTCTATGATTTATTTCACTCTTCATTTGATGATCTAGAAGGACTAAATAGAGAGATTTTCTTCCATTTCTCACATTCTAAGCCAATTATTAATAAAGAGATTTATGAAGTCTTCAGTGAACTACAAAGTAATCTTGCACAAAGCACATCTGTTGAAGATTTCTATAACATCCTCTATAATCATTATCACAAGTATGGTGTTGGTAAATACGGTTTAAATAAGGCTTTTAGATATGTAGATGGCAATATCGTTTCTATCAATCATATAGAAGATAATACACTTGAACAGCTCATAGGCTATGAACGTCAAAAGGATCGTTTAATTGCGAATACAGAAGCATTTATTAATGGCAAGAAAGCAAATAATGTCTTATTGTATGGCGATAATGGAACTGGTAAATCATCAAGTATCAAAGCTATATTAAATCGTTATTACAAGGACGGTTTAAGAATGGTTGAAGTGTATAAGCATCAATTTATCCATCTTCCAGAAATTATTGGAGAATTACAGAACCGTAATTATAAGTTCATTATCTTCATGGATGATTTATCTTTTGAAGAATATGAAACCGAATATAAATATCTCAAAGCGGTCATTGAAGGGGGACTAGAAAAGAAACCTGATAATGTCCTTATTTATGCCACAAGTAACCGTAGACATTTAATTAAGGAAACTTGGGGCGAAAGAGATGACAATGAAGTAAATGTCAATGATGCTAAACAGGAAAAGCTATCACTTGTTGCCCGTTTTGGTGTCCAGATTCTTTATGTTCATCCAGATAAGCAGCACTATCTTGATATAGTAGATGGACTTGCAGATCAGTATCATTTAGATATTGATCGTAATGAACTCCATCGTTTAGCTATGGAATGGGAATTAAGAAACGGAGGCTATTCTGGGCGTGTAGCTAAACAATTTATACATATGATGCTTGGAAAATAAAATGAAACCCTTAAAATTATCTGATTTAAATACTGTTTTACCTTATTTAGATAAAGCCAATTATGAAGGCTATAACTCAAATTTCGTGACTATGATGATGTGGAATCATGAATATCATATTGAATATGAGATTCATGATCACTTCTGCATCATGTTACATAACTATAAAGGACATCGCTTTTTTGCGATGCCCTTTGCGTCTTGCGAATACTACAAAGAAGCTGTTGAATACATGATGAATTATGCAAAGGAAAATAAGTTTCCTTTTATGATTGATTGTGCTATTCCATCTTTTGTAGAAAAAATAAAGAAGGTATGTCCTGGACAGTTTGTTTATGAGCATACAAGAGATTTAGATGATTATGTATATGATAAAGAAAAATTAATTACATTATCAGGTAAGAAGATGCAGAAGATGAGAAACAATTATCATAACTTCATTTCACAATATCCTAATTATGAATATCGTACATTGAATGCGGATGATGATATGCCTATGATTTTCAATAATCTATTAAAATGGGAAAGCGAAGAGCATGAACAGAGTGAATCCTTAACTTCTGAAGTATATGGAATTATGTATCTTCTTTCTACCCAGGATCAATTGCCTATTAAGATAGGTGGCATCTTTATTAATAACGAATTAAAGGCTTTTATGATTGGTTCTCCATTAAAGCATAAAACAATCCAAATTCATATTGAAAAAGCTGATAAAACTATTAGAGGTCTTTATGTGACTTTAAGAAAAGAATTCTTAGAACATGAATGTGCGAATTTTAAATATGTAAATAGAGAAGAAGATATGGGAATAGAAAATCTTCGTATCTCTAAAGAACGTATGCATCCTTGTCATATGGTTGAAAAGACACGTATCTTTATTAATGATGCCATCGTTACACAGGCAACAGATGAAGATACTGAAACAATCAAAGAAATCTGGATGGACCGTTTTGAGGATGAAGATGAAGTCTCTACTGAATTCTATTTCAAATATAGATATAAGAAAGAGAATACATATGTTGTACGTTTTAAAGACAAAATTATTTCTGCTTTACAGATTGTACCTTTTAAAGTAAAAGATTACGAAGATAGTTATTTTATTCTAGGAGTTTCTACAAGGAGAGAATATGAAGGACAGGGATTCATGAAATTATTAATGAATCATGTTTTAGATATTTATAAAGATAAACGCATTTATTTACAGGCTTATCATCCTGAAATTTATATGCCTTTTGGCTTTAAAGAATCTCATAGACATATTCTTTATAAGCTTGATAAAGCTAAGTATTGCCTTCCTAGTAATATTTTCCTGTCTCAGGATATAAGTCATCTCTATGATGATTACATGCGTTATACAGCAAATTTCAACCATTATTTAATGCGTGATGAAGATTATTTTAATAATTATCTAAGAATTAGATGTGCTGCATTTAACGATTCTGTTCTAACATTTAAAAATGAGTATGGACAACAAGGATATATGATTTATAATGATAAGGGGAAGTTTGTCTATATTTCAGAATTTATATACAATAAAGAATATTTAGATGACATCCTCAAAACGATTTCTGTTTATTTCTATAAAGACATTCGCATCGAAACAGATTGCATGGCGTCTATTCATGGTGAAAAAACAGATATGATCACAATGATGTGTAATCAGGAGGATAATACACCTCTTGAGAAGCGCTATATCAATGAAATCTATTAAACAGGGAGGCTATTATGATCAAGAATCATGATGAATTACATGAAGAATGTGGAGTTGTTGCTATATGGGGAGATGACAATGCTGCTCAATTAACATATTATGGCTTACATTCTTTACAACATCGTGGACAGGAGGCTGCAGGTATTGTTGTCCGCAATAAAAGTAGAAAGCTTAACATCCATAAGGGTGAAGGCTTAGTCAGTGAAGTATTTAATAAAGAAAAAATTGAAAAATTATCAGGTAATGCAGCTATTGGACATGTCCGCTATTCAACTGCTGGTGGGGGAGGAATCATGAATGTTCAGCCATTCTTATTCCGTACTCTCGATGGTATGATGGGTATTGCCCATAATGGTAATATTGTAAATGCTAACTTATTAAAGAAGGAACTCGAAGAAAATGGTTCTATCTTTAATTCAACAAGTGATACTGAGGTTCTTGGTCATTTAATTAAGAGAGAAACAGGACGATTTGTAGATCGTATCTGTAAATCATTAGAAAAGATTGATGGAGCATTCGCATTTGTTATTTTAGTAGAGGATGCTCTTTATGTTGCAAGAGATAGATATGGTTTAAGACCTTTATCTATGGGTAGACTTCCAAGTGGAGGTTATATGTTCTCATCTGAAACATGTGCTTTAGATATTGCCGGAGCAGAATATGTAAGAGATGTTGAACCAGGTGAAATCATCCGTGTAAAAGATGGTATTATTAAATCTAAGAAGTATACTGAAACTTTACCTATCTGCAATAAGCTATGTGCAATGGAATATATTTACTTCTCTAGACCTGATAGTAATTTAGATGGTATTAATGTTCATACAGCACGTAAGACTTGTGGTAAGACTTTATTTGAAGAAGCACCAGTAGAAGCAGATTTAGTTATTGGTGTACCTGATAGTTCTATTTCAGCTGCTATTGGTTATTCTGAAGCATCAGGTATTCCTTATGAAATGGGGCTTATCAAGAATAAGTATGTAGGTAGAACATTTATCCAGCCAACACAGGAAATGCGTGAACGTGGGGTAAGAATGAAACTTTCAGCTGTATCTTCTATTGTAAAAGGTAAAAGAGTTATCATGATTGATGATTCAATCGTTAGAGGTACAACTTCTAAACGTATTGTAAAGTTATTAAAAGAAGCAGGAGCTACAGAAGTACATGTTAGAATTGCTTCTCCAGCCATTAAGTTCCCATGTTTCTATGGTGTAGATATTTCTACACTAGAAGAATTAATCTCACATCGTATGAATGTAGAAGAATTATGTCAATTCATTGAAGCTGATTCTTTAGCATTTATTTCAATGGAAGGATTAAAGAAATCTGTTAAGCATGATATGGATGGAAACTGTGATTTATGTATGTCTTGCTTTAGTGGTAATTATGTCACTAAGTTGTATGATTCTATCGATCGTGCTAATAAAGACGAAAAATAGTACTATAAAACTCCCTTCACTGGGAGTTTCTTTCTTATATATATTACTTCGCATAATATATATTATGTAATTTTTTTGACTATATCTGTTACGTTTGAATTGTAAAATGAGTGTGCTATAATAATAGTAATAATTAGAGTATCAAAGGAGGATCTCCATTATGAAAAAGACTACTACTACAGCATCTAAAAAGACAACAACTCAGGCTACTAAACCTAAGAAAACTGCTACTAAAAAGACTACTACAGTAAAGAAAGAAACTGTAGCTAAGAAAACAACTGTTAAGACTACTTATAAACCTGTTAAGATGAATCTTCAGGTACAGTATAACTATCATGATGTATCTTTAGATGATATTGAAAAAATGGTTATTGATCATCTTGTAGAACTTGGTTATAAGAAGACTTCAATTCTTACTTTAGATATTTATTATAAAGCAGAAACAAGTGAAATATTCTATATTGCGAAAACAAATAATAATCAAGTACTCAAAAACGATGAGCCTTTATATATTTAGTTTATTACTCCCCTTTTTAATAGAAGGGGAGTATTTTTATTAGTCCCCTCCTCCATTTGTCAAAAAAGAAAACACCGTTTTGAACGGCGTTTAAATGATCAAATTACCAATAAATAGTACTTCTAGTACTATATTGATGATTATCAAATAAATATAGAGTGCTTTCTTATACTTTTTATAATTATTAAATAATGAAATAACTGCAGATACAACAAGTAGTGAAGCCATAACAAAATAGAGTGCTTCAATGATGATGTTCCCTTTTGCAAGAGTTATTCCAAATACATAAAGTATAACAGCCATTAAGCTTGCTGCAAGAGAGACTATAATGATTTTTCTCTGTTTTTCCATTAAGCGTCCCTTTCAAGTTCTTTTAATATAGATTCACCAATACCTGGATTTTCTACATTAAAGTTATCTGCAATAGTTGCACCTATTACTGCATAGCTTTCAAGTAATCCTAAGTTTTTAGGATGATGTAATGATTTGCTGTAGATAAGTAGTGGGACATGTTCTCTTGTATGGTCTGTACCTTTCCAAGTAGGATCATTACCATGATCAGCTGTAATCATGATTAAATCATCATCATTGATTGCAGCCATTAAATCAGAGAGCTGTGCATCAAATTCTTCAATAGCATCTCCATATCCAATCGCATTTCTACGATGTCCATAAACCGCATCAAAATCTACTAGATTCACAAAGATGAGTCCATGATGGTCTTCTTTCGCAAGTTCAATTGTCTTTTCCATACCATCCTTATTAGAAACAGTATGAATGCCTTTTGTAATACCTTCATCTACAAAAATATCAGGAATCTTCCCAACTCCTACTACATCTAGTCCTGCATCCTTTAAACTATTAAGTACTGTTTTACCAAATGGTTTTAAAGCATAGTCATGTCTATTAGGTGTACGTTTAAATTCTCCTTTTTTACGTCCTACAAAAGGTCTTGCAATGACACGTCCAACCTTCCATCTTTCATCCATGAGTAATTCTCTTGCAATATGACATGCTTCATATAATTCTTCTAATGGAATTATTTCTTCATTCGCAGCAATCTGGAATACAGAATCAGCTGATGTATAAACAATCCAGTCTCCTGTTTCTAATTGCTTTTCTCCTAAATCATCTAAAATCTTAGTACCACTTTCTGCATAGTTTCCAAGACATTTTCTACCTGTCTTTTCTTCAAATAGTTTTATAAATTCTTCAGGAAAACCTGTATCAGTAAATGTCTTAAAAGGTTTAGTGACTTTAAGTCCCATCATTTCCCAATGACCTGTCATTGTATCCTTCCCATTAGATACTTCTTTTAAAGAGGCAGTAGTACCTAGTGGATGTGCAATTGGATGAATACCTTTAAAGTCTCCTAGATTACCTAAACCTAAGCCTTCCATATTAATTACATTTAAACCATCTTTTGCTTCACAAATATGACCAATCGTATTGGCACCTTCATCACCAAATAAAGCTGCATCTTCTGCATGTCCAATACCCATAGAATCACATACAATCACAAATACTCTTTTATATAATTCTTTACTCATCGTCTTTCCTCCTTGCATTACCTGGATGAAACTTATTATAGTCATCCATAATCTGCTTATGTGTTACATGTGTATATATTGTTGTGGTTGAAATATCCTGATGTCCAAGCATAACCTGGATAGATCTTAAATCACAATGATTTTCCAATAACGTAGTCGCAAATGTATGTCTTAACATATGGGGTGTAAAATGATCTCTTACCCCTGCTTCTAATACTAGTTTTTGTAAAATGTTGTAGAAGTTTTCTCTTGTCATACGACGACCATCGTTCATCATAAAAAGCCAAAGGCTATTTTTCTTATCAAAGAAAGAGCGTTCATTTTGCATATAGTTATAAACATAATGAAATGTCTCTTGATCTAAAGGAATAAGTCTTTCTTTATTACCTTTACCTATTACACGAACATTAGACACTGAATGATTGATATCATTGATTTCTAAATGAACGAGTTCACTTATTCTCATTCCAGTACTAATAAGAAGAAGCATCATTGACTTATTTCTTTTCCCCACAGGGGTCGTATCATCAATATGATTAATCACCTTAACTATTTCTTCTAAGCTTAATACTTGTGGAAGTTTCTTTTCTGTTTTAGGTAATTCATATTGGGACATCACATCCTTCATCCCTTTTGTACGAGAAAGAAACTCATTATACTGTCTTAAAGAGACAATTTTTCTTCGAATAGAAGTTACTTTATACCCATCATCCTTTAATTCGCTAAAATAAGTGTCTAGATGAGCCAAATCAAACTTTTTGTTATCATAATCAATATAATCATAAAAAGCTCTTAGATCTCTCATATAGCCTTGTACTGTATTCTCGCTTAATCCTCGTTCAAACATTAAATAGCTCTTAAAATCTTTTAAATCATAATCTTGCACGTGTCACACCTCTTGGTTAATTATAACAACTTTTTTTAACTTTTTCCATTTATACGATAGTCTTTTGCTTTAATCAGATGTGCACTCGTCATTTTATTAATATTTTCAATCAAACTATCAATAGGATCTACTGCTTCATTCTTTGCATCAAATATATTCATCTGTTCGATGATTGCTTCTTTTCTTTTTACATTATTAAGAGTAACACCAATAAGTCTTAATGGTTCATGAGTATAATGCTTATTAAAAAGCATCATCACATAACTATATATTTTCTCATAATCATTCATATATTCCTGTACCAGCATTTGTCTTGTAACACTTTTAAATCTTGTATATTTTAATGTAATCACAACACAGTTAGAATACATATCATGTTTTGATGCACGTTCAGCTACAGTTAAACATACCTTCTTGAATTCCTCTTTTAAGCTATCTTCATCACTAATATCACTTTCAAAAGTTGTAGAATGACCAATAGATTTCATATCCGTATCTTCATAAACAACAGGCGATAAATCTCTACCATTGGCACGATTATAATATATAAGTGTATTCTTTCCTAGAAATTGTCTAATTGTCTGATAGTTATCATAATTCGCAATATCCGCAATTGTCTTAATGCCCACTTCTTCTAGTTTAGGTGCTGTCTTTTTTCCTATGCCATACATATCCCCTACTTTTATAGGCCATAATACTTCTTTTAAGTTTCTTTGAGTAATAATAGTAATACCTAAAGGTTTTTTCATATCAGAAGCCATTTTAGAAAGAAACTTATTTGGAGATATTCCAATAGAACAAGGAAGAGATAAAGTGGATAGAATATTGTCTTGAATTTCTTTTGCGACTGCATAAGGCTGCGCATGAGTTAATGTAAAATAATCGCTCATATCCACATAACATTCATCAATGCTGGCTATTTCTACCTTTTTACTATACTTATAAACAATCTCAAAAAATCTTTGTGACAATTCATGATAAAGATTAAAATGTGGTTCTACTACTATTAGATCAGGACATTTCTCTTTTGCCATAAATAGAGGCATTGCGGAATGAACACCAAATTCTCTCGCTTCATAAGAAGCAGTAGAGACAACACTTCTTTTAGAATTATGACTAATGACAATGGGTTTCCCTTTTAATTCTGGATGCTGAGAAATCTCACAATTCGCATAAAATGCATTCATATCAATATGAAATATAATACGCATGGCTAACCTCCTAAAAAATGAGCATATGTATTATATGCTCATCCGTGTAATAATCTTTTCGCATTATCGATTGCTTCCGCTGTAACCACATCACCAGAGAGCATCTTCGCAATTTCTTCTATTCTTTCATCCTCGCTTAATACTGCAAGCGTTGAATAGGTTTCTTCATCATGAGATGATTTCTTAATCGCATAATGATGATCAGCATGGATGGCCACTTGAGGCAAATGTGTAATACATAATACTTGATTGTTTAATGAAATAGAATGCATCTTTAATCCAATTGCATCGGCAACTTTACCACTCACACCTGTATCAATTTCATCAAAAACAAGTGTATTCATTTGGTTTTGATTCATAGTAATTGTTTTAATGGCTAACATCAAACGTGATATTTCACCACCACTTGCTGTTTCATTTAAAGGAGTAAAAGCCTGTCCCTTGTTCATAGAAACCATAAACGTAATGTCGTCTTTTCCAGTATCACTAAGACTGCATTCCTTTATATCTACCTTTAGCTTTGCATCAGGTAAATAAAGATCTTTTAATTCTTTTTCTAGTGTATCAACAAAAATGAGCCCCTGTTCTTCTCTTAACGATGTTAGTTTTGACGCAATCTGATATGCTTCATGATAAGCTTGATCTTTTTGTTTATTTAAATCAGCAAGCACATCTTCACGATTCAACGCGGCATCTAGCTTTTCTTTTAATTCTGTCTGTGCCTGATAGATATCATCTACTGAGTATCCATACTTTCTTTGCAGACGATGAATAGTAAAAAGTTCTTCCTGTAGTTCATTGAAACGATATTCATCAAAATCAATAGAGTCAAAGGCTGTTCCTATGCGATCTACAATATCCTGCATACTATAATATTGATTATAGAATTCATCATATAATGCACTAAATGATTCTGTATCATTCATATGACCAAGTGCGCTTAATGCATCATTTATTTGATTTAATGCACCTTGCTTGTCAGACATAGCCTCATTAAAATCAGTCATATATTTATGCATGGATTCATAGTTTTTCATCATTCTAAGTTCTTCTTCAAGCTGATCAATTATTTCATCTGTATATTCAAAATCCTTTAATTCATCATACTGTTTCTGATAATATTCTATTCTTTCATCACTCAGATCCTCTTGTTCAAGCTTCTTGATCTTCTGTGATATTTTCTTATATTCAAAGTAGTGTTTATGATATTCAGATAGCAATGAGTCATCCTGGTGATTCATAAATGACTGCAATATCTTTAAATGATTTTTCACATTAAAAATTTCCTGTGTCTGATATTGTGAATGAATATCTAATAAGTAGGGAGCCACTTGTTTTAAAGCACTATTAGTGACAGTACGATAATTAATTTTAATTGTTGAACGTCCATTGTCTAATATCTCTTTAGTGATAATAAGATCATCATCACCATCTATATTCAATTCGTCTAGAATCTTCTGAATTGAATCATTCATATCAAAAACACCTTCAATGACTGCTTTCTTAGAGCCTTTTCTTACAAGTGAAGAAGATGCTCTTGCACCACATAATTGTTCGAGCGCATTAATAATAATAGATTTACCTGCACCTGTTTCACCTGTTAAAGCCGTCATGCCTTCATCAAAGTCAACGGTTGTTTGATCTATAATGACAAAAGAAGAGATAAATAGACTTTTCAACATTTAAAATCACCTACTTTCATTAAAATGTTTATGTGCTTCACTTACAACATCATCAATACAATAAGCTGAATTCTCTTGATGATCATTTACAAAATAACCTAAAAATTCAATATTACCTTCCCCACCAGTAATAGGTGAGAATGTTAAACCTTTTAAAGAGAAACCATTATCATTTGCATAGCCAATGACTTCTTCAATAACTCTTTTATGAACCTTTGAATCCTTTACAATACCATGTTTTCCAACATCATCTTTACCTGCTTCAAACTGAGGCTTGATTAAAGATACGATTACACCATCAGGCGCAATCACATTCTTTAATGCATTGAACATATGTCTTAAAGAAATAAAAGAAACATCAATAGAAGCAAATGTAGGCACGCCATACTTAAAATCATCAAGCTTAGCATAACGGAAATTATATTGTTCCATGACTTCTACACGTTCATCATTACGAAGCTTCCAGACAAGCTGATTGGTTCCTACATCTACAGCATAAACCTTCTTTGCCCCATGCTGAAGCGCACAATCAGTAAAGCCTCCAGTAGATGAACCAATATCAATCATAATGACATCTGTAAGATCTAAATTGTATAGTTCAATCGCTTTTTCAAGTTTTAAACCACCTCGTGATACATATTTTAATTTTTCACCCTTGATAAAAAGTTTTGTATCAACTGGAATCTTTGTTCCTGGCTTATCAATATAATCATTTTCATCTCTTACAATGCCCGCCATAATGGCTCTTTGAGCCTGATTTCTAGACTCAAATAACCCCTGCTGGACACATAAAATATCAATTCTTTCTTTTTTCATGTTTTATTTCCTTAATTTTATTTTTCAAATCATTCAACGAAATATGTTCCTGTTTATATAAGGATTCATTATCTCCAAAAGTGACATAGTGATCTTCAATACCTATAAAACTCATATCAACATCTATATGATTCTTTTCATAATATAAACTCATGATACTGCCTAAAGATCCATTGATAAGATCTGTTTCATAAACAATAATTGGTTTATCACTTATTCTTTCCAACATTTCTCTATCTAACGGCTTAATGAATCGTGCATTAATAATATTAATAGGTAGATGATCTTCTTCTGCCATTTCTACTACAGCATTCACATTATCGCCATAAGTCACGACATTAATCATTGCATCATTTGCTTCTTTAATTAATTCCCACTGACCTAGTTTGATAGTCTCATCAGTATGTTGATGAGTATTAACGACTTTATTTTTAGAATAACGCATCACATACGGATTATCTTTATTGTAATATGCTGTATTGATAAGTTTCTGCGCTTCTACCTCATCTTTTGGAGCCATGATAACTACTCCTGGAATAGGCGCAATCAAACCAATATCAAAGACACCATGATGTGTTGCACCATCACCACCCACAAGTCCTGCACGATCAATTCCAATAAGACATGGAAGTTTCATTCTCGCAATATCATGATTCAATTGATCATAAGCACGCTGGAAGAAAGAAGAATAAACACTTAGGAACGGAAATTCTCCTCCTTGAGAAAGACCTGCTGCAAGAGTCATCGCATGTTCTTCTGCAATACCCACATCAAATGAACGTTCAGGATACTTTTTAAAGATATTCTGTAAACGGCTTCCTGTAATCATTGCAGGAGTTATCACACATATATCATCATTCTTACTCATCAAATACTCAATATGTTCACTTACTGATTGACTCCAAGAATGTTTTTCATCATCAGCAACTTTTTGCACACCTTTAGATATATCAAAAGGTGCAACACTATGATAAACACCTGAATGATCATTTTCTGCTGGTTCATATCCCTTTCCTTTTTTAGTAAGGACATGGAGTACAACACTATGATCTAAACTCTTTACTGTCTCTAGAGCACGAATCAATTCAGCCATATTATGTCCATCAACTGGACCAATATAATCCAAGTCAAATTGTGAAAATGGTGTATCAAGTAATATCTTCTTTTTTACTTTATCCTTAACCTTCTTAGTCACATCAAATATTTTCTGGCCCATAGGAGATTGTGACAAGATTTCAGTATAATTATTTTTTGCCTGATTATATTTATATGACATTCTTACATCAGATAAGAAATTAGATAACCCACCTACATTACGTGAAATAGACATATTATTATCATTTAATATCACAATAACTTTTGTATCTATACCACCAAGAAAATTGAGTGCTTCTAAAGATTCTCCACTCATTAAAGCAGCATCACCAATCACACTTACCACTTCAAATTTTTCTTTTTTAAGATCTCGGGCAAGAGCCAAACCTGTTGCCCCTGATATAGCCGTAGAAGAATGACCTGCTTCCCAAGGATCATAAATACTTTCCTGACGATTCTGAAAACCACATAGTCCCCCATATTTCTTTAACTTAGAAAACTGAAGTGCTCTACCAGTCAAAATCTTATGAACATAAGACTGATGTCCTACATCAAAAAGAATTTTATCATCAGGTGAATCAAATACATAATGAAGAGCTACAGTCAGTTCCACGATACCTAGATTACTAGAAAAGTGGCCACCTGTCTGGGAAATATTTTCGATTAAAAAATCCCTTATATCCTGTGATAATTGATTTAATTCGGTAATATTCAATTGTTTTAAGAATCGAGGATTCTCAATCTTCTTAATTTCCATTTAATTCACTCTTTTCATAATAATTTGGAATAATTCAATCATCAATCCATGGTTAAGCTGTAAACCATAAACATCAGCTAAACATTCTTCAAATAAATCTTCTACACGCTTTTGTGATTCTTCTAAACCAAGTAATGAAACATATGTAGACTTATGATTTGTAATATCACTACCTACTCTTTTACCTAACGTTTCAGTCGTACTTGTGACATCTAGAATATCATCCTGAATTTGGAATGCAAGCCCAAGCTTGAATCCAATATCTTCTAAAGCTTTTGCGTCTTCTTCTTTCGCAATAAGTCCAGCAATCTTCATTGGTACAGAAATAAGTGCACCTGTCTTATCATGATGAATAGCCTGTAATTCATCTAGAGATGCCTTATGTGTTTCAAAGTACATATCCTGCTGCTGACCATAGATCATTCCACCCATCCCAGATGCTTGATATAGATAACCTAATACCTTAAGTTTAAGTGCATCTTCTAAATCCATTCTTAAAATCACATTTATAGATTCATTCAATAAAGCATCACCTGCTAAAATTGCAGTGGCTTCATCAAATTGTTTATGACATGTTGGTTTGCCACGCCTCAAATCATCATTATCCATCCCTGGAAGATCATCATGAATCAAAGAATATGTATGTATCATTTCAATAGCACATGCAATATCTATGTATTTATGATAATCCACATTATATGCTCTTAATGTCTGAATAAATAGAAGTGGTCTTAATCTCTTACCGCCAGCCATTACAGAATAAGTCATTGCTTCTTTTACTAAGCCCGGACGATATTGAGATAAGATTTCTTTTAATCGTTCATTCACTTCTTCAATCATATTATTCATCATCATCACCTAGATAATCTTTTAACTGATTTTCCTCAAATATTTTAGTTACTTCCTGGTCTACATCTTTTAATTTTGTATCACAAAATGCAGCAAGTGACACGCCTTCCTTATAAAGATCTAAACTCTCATCTAAAGACGCTTCATTGTTTTCTAATAAATCAATGATTTCATCTAAACGTGCCATTGCTTCTTCATATGTCTTTTCTGCCATATCATCACCTACTTCACTATGACTTCTTTTTCACCGTCTGTATAAACAAGTGTAATTGTATCATCTGTATGAAGATCTTTCACACTCTTAATGATTGCATCATTCTTTTTAGAAATGATATAACCTCTCTGTAATGTTTTTAAAGGACTTAATAAATCAAGTTTTTCAATACAATAAGAGAAAGAAGTCTTTTTATTTTTCAAATAATTCTCAAAACAATTTTTAAGTAATTCCTGCTTATTACTAATATTCTTTGTCTCAATCAATTGTTTCTGTTTAATCAATGTATTGAGTTGAATTACTTTTTTATGCATTTCATAATGTGATTTTTGTTTAATTCTAATTTTATAATTATTCAGCTTAAGATGAACATTATCCAATTTCATGAATTTTGTTTCGAATATTCTAGAAGGGTCGGTAAAAACATAGGAATGTGTATACTTTTCTAGTTTTTGTTTTTCTAGATAAATAGTCTTTCTCATGACATTCGATAATTGCATAATCTTATTTTCGAGATGACTTAAAAGTTCCTTTTGAGAAGGTACTGCAGCTACAGCTGCTGCAGTAGGCGTAGGTGCACGTAAATCACTGACATAATCCACTAATGTAAAATCTGTCTCATGTCCTACACCTGTAATAATAGGTGTTTTTAAATCATAAATACAACGTGCGAGTGCCTCTTCATTAAAATTCCATAGATCTTCAATAGAACCTCCACCTCTTACAAGAAGAATAGTAGAATAGCGCAATTGATCAACCTGTCTTAATGTCTCTATAATATACTTATAAGCATCTCTTCCCTGTACTGGTACAGGATAGATATCTCTTCTAACTAATGGATAACGTTGATGGAGTGTACGTAACACATCCTGCAGGGCAGCCCCTTGTTTAGCTGAAAGAATAGCTAAACGTTCAGGCATAACAGGTATAGCCTTTTTATGCATAGTATTAAAGAGACCTTCTCTTTTTAAGGTCTGCTTTAATTCATTGAAGCGAAGGTAAAGACTACCTAAACCATCTTCCTGCATACTTCTTACATAAAGCTGATATCTTCCTGCTCTTTCAAACACAGAAACCTGTGCTGTGATAAATACCTTCATACCATCTCTTAGTCTAAACTTTAAATAACGTGCCTGTGATGCAAACATAATTGCACTAATGGATGATTCTGTCTGATCATCCTTTAAAGTAAAATACATATGACCTGATGGATGTGGACGATAATTAGATATCTCGCCACGAATATATACAGTCTGAAGCTGCATATCATTATCCAGTACAGCTTTAATATAACGATTTAAAGCATGTACGCTTACATATTGTCTTTCCATTATTCAATTGCAGTTAAAACACCATTTATGAATTTATAGGAATCTTCATCACAATACTCTTTTGCATTAATAACTGCTTCATTAATTACAATACTTTTATCTAATTCTGATTCTAATAATTCACATGTTGCAACAAGAAGAATGGCCTGTTCCATCTTATTTAAACGGTCAAAAGACCAGCCTTTCTTTAATTTAGTATTCAATAAAGTTTCATAAGAACTCTTATTTTCCATAACTGTATCAATCAACCAATAACAGAATTGTTCTGCTGATCTACCTTCAAGCAATGCTTCATCAGCATGAACATATTCCTTAAGTTCTTCTTTAGATGCATCAACTGTTAACCATTGATATACTGCAATAACTGCTTTTTCTCTAGCGATTTGTCTAATTGTTTTTTCCATTTTAAAGGACCTCCATAATACTCATTCATTTTAACACATCAACACTTTTTATAAAAGATTTTACATCTTTTTGCTTCTTCAAAAAAAATAAAAGCAAGTTAGACTTGCTTTTAGAAATCAATAGCTTCTACTACAACATCAACACTCTTTACTGTTACAGCAGCCATTTCTTTAATTCCAGAAGCAATTTTCTTCTGTAATTCTTTTGTCTTGGCTGTAATGTTTGTACCATATTTAATACGAACATGAACTGTAATATAAACTTCATTATCTTTAATTGTACAGTTCACAAGATTCTTAGTACCTGTTACAGAAAAACCTTTTGATGTATCAAGCTTAATATCCTTATCTTCAGCAGCTACCTGCTTAGTGATAATATCAAAAACTTGAACACTCATCATGATATCGCCATTAATTGGGCTATCCTTATATGTATAATATTCATTACGTGCCATACTATTACCTCTTCTTTCTTTACCTTATATTTTATAAGAAAACAGGGATAATTACAAGTATTGATACAATATCCCTATGAAAAAAGGAAGAGATTAAGCTCTTCCTGAATATTTACCTTCAACTGTATTTACAACAACAACTTCGCCTTCTTCAATAAATAAAGGTACTTTGATCTGGTAACCTGTTTCAATAGTTGCATACTTAGTTGCACCTGTTGCAGTATCACCTTTAACTGCTGCTTCAGTTTCAATAATCTTAAATGGTACATTGACTGGTAATGCGACACCTAAAATTTCACCTTCATAGCTTGTTACTTCTACATTATCAGAAGGTTTCATGAAGTTGATTTCCCATTCTAAGCGATCTGCAGGAATTTCAACCTGGTCGTATGTTTCATTATCCATGAATACTAACATACCACCATTGTCATATAAATACTGCATTTTGCTCTTTTCTACCTGAGCCTTCTTTACCTTTGCGTTACTACCAAAAGTCATTTCAGTAGTAGTTCCTGTTCTCATGTTCTTCATCTTAACACGAATGTTTGCAGCAGCACGTGCTGTCTTGTTGTGGCTATAATCTAAACATACATAAAGATTGCCATCATATTCAAATGTTACTCCTGGTCTTAAATCAGTTGCATTAATCATAACTTTATATCATCCTTTCTAATCGGACACCATTATATCATATATAATAGTATAAAGTAAAGTATCCATTAATGCCCATATATGCACTCATGCATATCTAAAGTTTCCATATCAATTTTAACCTGCATTGTATAGTGATAAGACTTTGTAGTAATATCACAATCAATAAGATAATCCCTTCCATCATCATCTACAGTATAACTAATAATACTCTCTTCTATTTCATAGGTATCACTAAGTAGAATGTCCTGATCAATTGTAGAACGCCAATGTCTTCTTAAAAGTATTTCTATTCGTCTTTGTTCATTCATCATTCTCTGATAGCGTGTTAATTCATATTGTCTTGTTACAAGCGTACAATAGCTAAATATACTTGTAAATAATATTAGGAAGATCACTAAGACTACTTGTAATACGCTTCCTCTATTCCTCGACATAATCTTCCTGCTTTCTATATAAGTCACATATCATATATGTATATTTCTGTTGTCCTCTCGTAATGGTCATATACATATATGCATCTTTTTCAAAGAAAATGACATCGTCGATATCAGTTATTAATATTTCATACCCTGGTGTTTTAACAAGTCTTCTCTTATCAAAAATAATGGTATTCTCTTCACCTTTCTCATCATAATATCCAATATCTTCACTATATGTCTTAATCTTAGAAACAAGAAGATAATCAGCAAGCTGTTTAGCGCCTACCGCAATATCCTGATTATAACTCACTACAGGGACCTTTAAGACACGTATGATAGAGGGTACATTCAAGACAATCATTAAACAAATACTTAAAGACAACAACATTTCTATGAGCGTAAAGCTTCTTTGAGTTTTGATTGGAGATCATCTCCTTCCTCTGCAATACGTAATTCCTGTTTATTACTATTTTCTTGAGCATATCTAAATCTAAGCTGTGCCTTATTCAATACAGTCAAAGATCCAACAAAATAAACCACAATCATCAAATAAATAGACAATGCGAAAAGTGACTCAATAAGTGTATTTCCTTTATGATTAAGTAACATAATAAGCACCACTTCCTAACTGAAACACAAACTTTCTTGTATGATGAGGTGTTTTTAAAACAAGAGTCTTGGCTATTTTAATACGCCCATGATCATTATATGTAAATGTATGATTTGTAAGAAACTGATAGCCTTCCTCTAGATTTAATGTCTTATTTTCTTTCCCAATCAAATCAATACGATGATTAGAGACTGATACCTTTACTGTATCTTTTTCTACTATAGCCATTGCTCTTGCTTCATCAAACATTGCTTTAATAAGCGCTATTTCTTCCTGTTCATTAATTGTACGTGTATGCATAGTCATACAAAGTGATGATAAAAAGATTGTAATAGACAAAACAAATAACATCTCGATAACTGTAAATCCCTTCTTATACATAAGCTTGTCCATTTGATATATAAATAGATTTTCCATTTGGACATGTAGCTTGTTTTTGAGTGAGATAAGGATTAGAACCAGATGTTAATTGAGAAATACTTGTAGGTAATTCATCATGCTCTATCTGATAAAGTATAATCTGTGAATTAACAACTTCCACCTGCGCTTCACATCCTTTGCCTTTTACTACATTATTCTTACTTGTAACATTAGGAATAACTAGTAATAAAATCACAAGAATAACAGAAATACAGAATATCATTTCGATTAAAGTAAAACCCGCTTTATTATTTTTCATAGAACCTCCTAAATATCTCCAATAACATTCATCATCGGAATAATAACTGCTACATAAATAGTGATGACGAAAAATGCGACAAACCCATAAACAATAGGTACAAAGAATTTAGTAAACTTGTTCACTGCATATGTAATCTGTTCCTGAGAAATATCTAAATAACCCCTCATTGAGCCTATTTCTTCAGGATTCTTTAAATACATCTTATACATAGATACAAAGAGATGATCAAAATAAGGAAAAGCATCAATAATATTTTCTAACTGCTCTCCTTCCTTTAATCTAGTATAAATCTCATATAATACTATCTTAATATCACTCTGAGTCATATTCTCATTCAACATAGTTATAATTGTATTTGAATCAATGTGATCCTCTAATAATTCATTAAAATAAAGACAGAACTTAAATGTGAAATACTTTTGAATATACTTTTTCAAAAAAGGGACTTTAAGAAAACGCTCAATAATCCAGTACTTCTTTTTCTTAAGTGCGATAAGGAAATAAACAAAAGAAACAATTAGTGCAACTAATATACCGATTATAAGAATAGGAATCAAACGAATAAGAAAAAATAGAATACTAAAGCTCAAAGATGGATTCATTCCAAATGAACTAAATAATGATGTCACTTTTGGAAAGAGAATAAATGTCGCAAATAATGAGAAAAAAAGTAAAAACACAATTAAAATTAAAGGATAAGTCATCTGTGCTGTTAATTTCTTTCTTATCGAAATTATTTCATTATAGATCTTTAAGCTATTCTTAATTGCATCAGAAATAGTAGAACGCATAGAAAAGAAGGTAAAGAATTCAATAAATAACTTGGGTAGATGTGGGTCTAATAAAGCGTCTGTTAAGTCTTCCCCACCATATATTTTCTGTAGTATTGTATCAATGCTGGGATGATTGTTGATATCTTTACAAATAAGTAATGTTTCTTCTATGCCATAACCCTGTTCAAGTAAATTAGAAAGGTTTTCTAGAAACAATAGATCATTGTCCATTTAGTTCATCCTTAAACAAATATTGATCACAATGCTTCTCTTTAATGAGCATAAGTGCATTATCCTTAAATGATGGATAGCTGACAGTATGATCAAGAAAATATGTTTTAATTTGGTTCTTATTCATTGTTTCGGGAAGTATAATGACCTTTCTATTTCTTCTATCATATTTAATACGCTGAGTTACTACACCTATAAGTACATCTTCTAAATCCGTTTCATTAATACCTAAATTCAACATTCTCTTAATAACTAGTAGAGAATTACTCGCATGAATAGTAGATAATACCAGATGTCCTGTCAAAGCACATGTAATAGCCAGTTTTGCTGTCTTCTCGTCTCTTATTTCACCAATCATTATTACATCTGGATCATGTCTTAAAATCTGTTTCAATGAATTATAATAGTCTATTCCCATACTTTCATTCATCTCTATCTGTAAACAATGTTCCTTTACTATTTCAATAGGATCCTCTAGCGTGACTACATTTCTTCCACCCATTTCTATAATCTTATCTAAAATCGCATATAAAGTTGTAGATTTACCTGATCCAGTTGCACCTGCCACTAAAAATAACCCTGACTTTTGATAACATACCTCATTGAGGTAGAAAGTAAAATCATCTATTTCTGAGATTTCATTAATTGTAATGTTTTCGTGATTATTCAGTATTCTAATAACAATACTTTCAAAATCCATACCTGGCAAATAAGAGACACGTAAGAAATAGATATGCTCATTCAGATAATAATGAAAAGCACCTGTTTGAGGAACCATCTTATAATTCACGTTAATAAAAGACTTATATTTCAAATAATTCATGATTTTAGCCCCTATTGTCTTTTCATACTCCTGATAAGGCTGTAACTCTCCAAATACTCTGAATTGAATATTCAAATGATCTGTCAGCTTAAAATGGATATCTGTAGAGTCTGCCTTCAGAGCTTTGAAAAAAATGGTTTCAAATAGTTCATCCATAAAATAACCTCCTACTATTACATACATATTTGAAACCCATTTTTCTCATAAAATAAAAAAAGATTCAGTAGAAATTACTGAATCTTTGTACATGTAATACTTTCAATGACTGGCTGGTTCTTTTTAGAAACAGTTCCATTGCTGTCTTCTGTTTTGACATCATCACAGATCTTATCAACAATATCCATACCTGAATAAGCACATCCAAAGGCTGCATATTGACCATCTAATGAAGGTGCATCTTCATGCATAATAAAAAACTGACTGCTCGCACTATCATATGACTGACTTCTCGCCATTGAAATAACACCTCTTGTATGCTTTAAAGGATTATCAACACCATTAGCTGAGAATTCACCTTTAATTGTCTGTTTAGATCCTCCAGTACCATCACCATTAGGGTCACCACCCTGAATCATGAATCCTTTAATAATACGATGGAATGTTAACCCATTATAGAAACCTTTATTTGCAAGACCTACAAAGTTGCTCACTGTAATAGGTGCAGTATTCGCATCTAACTTCAATTTAATTGAACCATAGTTCTTTACTTTGATTTCACAATCATAATAGCCTGTTAATAAATCCTTTAGTCCAGATACTTTAACCTTCTTAGTCGGATTCTTAATAGTCAATCCTAAATCTTTTGCCTTAGATTTAGAATATTTCGCTTTAATAGTAATTTCATCACCATTAGAAAGAGCACCATTTGTTCCATTCTCTAAAGTATATTCTATATCAGCTACAAAGTCTCTAATGTCTGAATTCGTTTTATCGTACTTTGTATTATTATCGATATAAACTTCTCCTTTTCCATTAAACCCTTTAATTGATACTTTAATATGACTCGTTAAATCAATAGTACCTCCTGGCTTAGAAGAACATCCAATAAGAGTAGAACCTATAGCCAAAGCAAGAATTATACGTATTAACTTCTTCATCTTTTAAACCTCCATCATTTATTATAATTGAAAGCGCATTAATTGCCAACAAAAAAGTCCTCTATTTCAGGGCATAGAGGACAATTGAAATGGACAACGAGAATGTAGAACTCATATACATGAGGGAAAATCATATAGTTATAATCCACTTCAAAAAGATTATATACCTAAATATTTATATTCTTTATATTTTGCTTTAAACAACACCGTTTGTACCTTAAAAAGACAAAAATGGGTTATTTTTCTTTTCAAAAGAGAGAGTTGACTCTGGTCCATGACCAGGATAAACGTATGCATCTAAGTCAAGATTCTTTATACGAGATAAAGATTTTAGTAAAGAGAACTTATCTCCTGTTGGAAAATCTACTCTTCCACAGCCACCTTTAAATAATGTATCACCTGTAAATAACGCATCCTCTTTTGCATAATAATAAAGACAGCTTCCTTTTGCATGCCCAGGTGTTTTATAAATTCCAAAGTACATTTCACCCAATGTAATGCTGTCTTCGATGGCTATTACATCATCTACAATATACTTTTCTCCGCCAAGCATCACTGATAGATTCTCATCCCAGTCAAGCATCATATCTTTTGCATCTTCTGTTGCATAGACATTTGTATGATAATAATCTCTTAATTCATTTACTGCGCCAATATGATCATAATGGCCATGTGTAATAAGAATTCCTTTAACATCTAACTGTGCTGTTTCTTCAATAATACGCTTTGATTCATCTCCAGGATCAATAATAACACAATTCGAACCATAACTCACAATATAACAATTCTCTTGAATAGGACCTACTACTATTCTTTTTATCATACAATTACCTCCCTGTATAAAAAAAATAAGCCTTGAGGCTTATTTCTTTTCCTTATGAACAGTTTTCTTGTTACATCTTGGACAATATTTTTTAAATTCAACCCTTTCAGGATGACTCTTTTTATTCTTTGTGTTGATATAGTTTTCTTCACCACATTCTGTACACTTTAAGATAATATTATCTCTCATGAATATTACACCTCCAAATAAGTTTGCTTCAATATAATATCATATAAATTCATAAATTACTAGTTCTTTTTTTAATTATTATAGCCATATTTTTCAAAATAAAGACTAAATGCTTTTTTCGCAATACTTGGCGCATCATTTGCACCCTTTAATCTTTCTTCAAGAACAGCTACTACAACCTGTGGATCCTTACTAGGACCATATGATATAAACAAATGGTTAGGATGATCGACATTACCTGTATGCGTATAGTCTTCTGCAGTACCTGATTTACCAGAAATATCATACTGGAACCCAGCAAAAGAACCTGCAGCTGTACCATAAGTAGCTACGGCTTTCATACCAGCCTGAATCTGATTAAATGCATCTTCATTACCTTCTGAGACATCATCCATAATATGCTTCTTATGCGTATTAAGAGTCACAATATTGCCAGAAGTATCTGTCTTATAAGAACTCTTATAAAGATGTGGCTGCACTTTGACACCTTTATTTGCTAGAGTAGACGCATATACAGCAAGCTGTAATGGTGTATATGTATCATACTGACCAATAGAGAAGTCAAGAAGCTTACCAGCAGTATCTTCTTCTACACGAGGACCAGTTGCTGCTTCGTAAGGTAAATCAATACCAGTCTTAACACCTAAACCTAATTCTCCTGCTGCATTTCTTAATTTAGCAAAGGCACTCTTATCGATATGAATTGGTTTATCATACTGATAATGACCACCAGCAAGCTTGATGATAATCTTCATCATATAAATATTAGAAGAATAAGCCAATGCCTGTACTTCATTGATATTACCAAAACCACTCTTATTCCAAGAATGCTTAGCTTTAGTACCAGCAATCTTTAAACCTTCAGATGTATCTGCTTCATAATGGTTAGCTTTAATAATGTTATTCTTGAAGCAGGCATAAATAACAGCCCCCTTCATAGTAGAACCAATACGATAAGCACCTGTATAAGTAAGATAAGTCGCATCCTTCATCTCATAAGGTGTCTTCTCCTTATTGTATTCCTTACCAACTAACGCAATAATATCACCTGTTTTAGGTTCCATCACTATACAATAGATATGCTGCTGATATCTTTCTGCTGTATGACTATAAAGACACTGTTCTACCATCTGAGTCAATTGTGACTGAATATCCCAGTCAATCGTTAACTGAATATTCTCACCACTGCTACCCTGTTTCTTTGTTTTGACGATTGGTGTTCCATCACTCGCATACTTTAAAGTCATCACTGACTTATTACCACTTAAGATATCTTCATACTGTCTTTCAAGTCCTGAAGTCCCTACACGTGAATCATTACTATAATCTAATGCAAGAAGCTCGTCCTTTAATGTAGCAGGTAACCCCTGTTTCTTAGTTGTGACCTTTCCTAGTGTACTCTTTAAAGTAGACTCATCAGTATAAGCACGTTTCCAGTCACTTGTAACCTGAATACCTCTTAATAAGTCATTGTTTTCACCAATAACACTTGCTTCTTGATAACTAATATTTTCAAGAAGCACTGCTGAGCCACTCTTACAATTCTTAATCGTATAATAAAGCTTATAATAACGTACATCATCATCACTTAAATGCTTCTTTAATACACTATCTGTGATTCGTTTAAGTTGTAAATTATAATATTCAGTATCTCCATCATCATTTGCTGCAAGAGCTTTCTCCTCTGCCTCTGACACAAGAGATTTTGCAAACTTCTTATCCTTCATGATCAGATAGTCTTTCTTTTCTCTCTCAGTAACGCTAGAAATATCAATATTACAATTCTTAGTCAAGAAATTAACCATTGATTTGATTTCATCATCCTTAATTCCTTTGACTGCATAATAAGTTGCACATACTACATTCTCATTATATACAAGCTTATTATAGTTTCTATCTACTATTTCACCACGTAATGCATCGACTTCAAATGTATTTGTACTATATTGTTCTAGCTTTGCTGAATAAAAGTCAGACTTATTGACCTGCATATAAAAAAGTCTTAATGCAAAAATGCTTGCTATCACAATAACGACGCCAATAATAATATAGAAACGACGTGCAACTACATTATCTAATTGATTACGTTCCTGTTCCTGGGCTTCTTTTCGCCCAATAAACTTTATCGGTCTATTACTAAACAATCAAATCCCACCTTTTTTCTCTCATATTATATATGTATATTCTTTTTATTTCAATTAATTAGAGAAAATCAAATGTGTGAAAAAATAAAGAAAGGCAGAAATAACTCTGCCTATTCATCATCCACAGATAAAATAGCCATGAATGCCTCTTGTGGAATTTCTACACTTCCTACAGCCTTCATACGCTTTTTACCTTCTTTCTGTTTTTCAAGAAGTTTCTTCTTACGTGAAATATCCCCACCATAACACTTTGCAAGGACATTCTTTCTAATTGCCTTAATATTAGTACGAGCAATAACACGTCCCTGAATAGCTGCCTGAACCGGAATCTCGAATTGCTGTCTTGGAATAATAGTCTTTAATTTCTCACAGATGATTCTTCCTCGATCATACGCAAAATCTTTATGAACAATAGAAGATAATGCATCGACTACTTCCCCATTTAAAAGAATATCCATCTTTGTTAAATTACTTGCACGATAGCCATGTAATTCATAATCAAATGAAGCATAGCCACGAGTACATGATTTTAATTTATCAAAGAAATCATAAACAATTTCTGATAGTGGAATATAATAAATAACATTTCTTCTTGTATCATCAAGATATTCAATATCTACATATTCTCCACGCTTGTTCTGACATAATTCCATAATAGGACCAATAAATTCATCAGGTGTCATAATTGCTGCGCGTACATAAGGTTCTTCAATACGTGTAATTGTTGTTGGATCTGGCAATAAAGCTGGGTTATCTATTTCAATCATAGAACCATCACTTAAATAAACGTTATAGATTACAGATGGTGCTGTCGCAATTAAATCAAGACCAAATTCTCTTTCTAGTCTTTCTTCAATAACATCCATATGTAGTAATCCAAGGAATCCACAACGGAAACCAAATCCTAAAGCCTGAGATGTTTCAGGTTCATAAACAAGTGAAGAGTCACTTAATGCAATCTTTTCAAGTGCTTCACGTAAATCTTTATATTTAACATTATCAATAGGATAAAGACCACAATAAACCATTGGGTTCATACGTCTATAACCAGGTAACGGCTCTGATGCTTTGTTTTCTAAAGTAGTAACTGTATCACCTACATGAACATCAGATATAGACTTGATACTTGCTGCAATCCATCCTACTTCGCCTGTTACTAGTTCATCCTTTTTCACTTCACGAGGCGTATGCACACCGCATTCTACAACTTCGTAATCAGCATCGCTTGCCATAAAATGAATGTGATCCCCTACTCTAATCTTACCTTCCTTAACGCATACAAGAATAATAACACCTCTATACGCATCATAGAAAGAGTCAAAGATTAAAGCCTGTGTAGGGTTATTAATATCACCACTAGGTGCAGGAATCTTAGTTACAACCTCTTCTAGTACCTGGTCAACATTTAAGCCTGTCTTAGCTGAAATACGAGGTGCATCATCTGCAGGAAGACCAATTAAATCTTCTACTTCTTCTGCAACCCTATCAGGATCTGCACTAGGAAGATCAATTTTATTAATAACAGGAAGAATCTCTAAATTATTATCTAATGCAAGATAAACATTCGCAAGAGTCTGTGCTTCTACACCCTGAGCCGCATCTACTACAAGAATAGCTCCTTCGCAGGCTGCAAGGGAACGTGATACTTCATAAGAGAAATCAACATGGCCCGGTGTATCAATAAGATGCAAAAGATAAGTCTTACCATCTTTTGCAGTATATGAAAGAGATACTGCATTTAATTTGATTGTAATACCACGTTCTCTTTCAAGTTCCATATCATCAAGTAACTGATCCTTCATATCACGATCAGCTACTGTGCCAGTTAATTGTAAAATTCTATCGGCAAGGGTACTCTTACCATGGTCAATATGTGCGATAATTGAAAAGTTTCTAATAAGTGACTGATCAACCATAAATAAACCTCCTTATTTCTACATAGTCAGCGGTTTCTGAAGTTCTTTGAGCTTCTCATCAAGAACCTCGAAAGACTCTGCACGTACAGACATGACACGATATCCTTGATAATCGGGCTTGTCTTCAAGATCATTCAATCTTCCTTTTACTGCAATGACACTGCCAACATGACATGTATCATTAATCATTTCCGCTAAACCTCTCCACAAGATAATAGGAACCAAATCATAATCCCTACATCCTTTCACTTCATCAAAAGGACGATAAACCATAATATGGATCAAAGCATCCTTTCGATAATTATTAATAATTTCATAATCAGGCATCTGAGCAAGTCTACCCACAAGAAATACTTGATTATACATATAAAAATCACCTCCTCCAAAAGACTAGTTTTAAGAAGAAGGTGAATACGGGTTAAATAAAATTATTTCTTATTTACAAAAGCGATCGCAATGCCACCATCATGTGCAATAGAAATGTCTGCATCCTCATCATTGAGATAAGGACTTCCGTCTTCATGATTCAAAATGACAATATCATGAAATGAAATACCACCAATACCTAGGTGATTTGCTTTCAGATAAGCTTCCTTGGCTGCAAAACGACCACCTAGATACTCTCTCTTACGCTTTTTGGTAGGGAATGATTGAAATATCTCATATTCTGCATCTGACAAAATATGACGGACAAATCTTTCATTCTCAATATCTAAGCGAGAAAGCTCAACGATATCAACACCAATCCCCATTAATCTTCAAACTTCTTTTCATAAAGATTCATGAGTTCATCATAGCTCATATCATCATTGATTTCTTCAATCAAAGGATCTTCATTCTCCATGTCATGTTTGAACTTACCAGTTCTCTCTTCAACAATTTTGAGGTCTTCTTGTGATTCAAGTGTTAAAGTAGATAAATTCTTCAAGCGGTTTTCTACAGAATCAATCACTTCACTGCTTTCCTTCTTGAGTACTTTCTCTACCTTCTTTGCCTTTTTCACAACAGGCTTTTCTTCCTCAATTCCTTGAGCGCCATAAAAAGGACTTAATACCGGTACCACATCATCCTCACGTCTTTTTATTTTTTTCTTAACTGCTGGCTTTTTTTGTGGCACAGGGTTATTAGATTCCTGCACTCCGTTCATTGGAGAGATGATCTGACTCATGACATATTCTTGCTTTTTAGGCTTTTTAGGTTCTTCTTTTTTCTTTACTACAGGAACCTTTACTTCGACTTTTTGTTCTTCAACTTTTTTTTCTTCGTTATAAATCATAGGTTCACTGAACTTTTCTTTACGACGCTGTTCAATCACAGGATCCACATGTGGTGGCTCCTCTTTCTTTACAGTATCTTCAAAATCCATATCTTTACCCATAATCCAATCTGTAATTTTCATATTCAACCCACACTTTCTTTTTTAAATTGAATCAATGAAAGACTGAACTTCCTCCTCTGTCTTTCTTAATTTCGATACCAATCGTCCTAGTTCCTGTCCCTTATCATATGCGATAAAAGAAGGAATACCTAAGATATTTAATTCAATACATAAATCAAGCATATCGTCACGATTCACATAATAGAATTGATATGCTGGATTGTTTTCAACAACATGTTCTATATAGGTTTTCATATAAAGACAATCTGGACACCAATCTGTAGAAAATACGATAATACATTTATTCTGGATAGCTTCTTTAAACTCTTCTAAAGAATGCAATTGAATGAGCTTATCCATTCATATCACCAAAATCAATATCGATTCTATAAATAGTGCCAAATGGTGAGAACTTCTTTTCATATTCAGTCATCACATTATCTTCATATCCTTCACTATGATGAAGATCTAAACATATATCATGGAAACGTGCTCCATAATTATTCATAGAAACAAGTGAGAATTCAAAGAACGGGCGGTTATCTGTCTTAAAAATCAAATGACCTTCATTCTTTAAAATACTCTTATAAACATCCAAGAATGAAGAATAAGTCAATCTTCTCTTTGAATGTCTCTTTTTAGGCCAAGGATCACTGAAGTTTAAATAAACTGTATCAATCTCACCTTCCGCAAATACTTCACCTAAAACTGCAGCATCTTCCTTCATAAAGCGAAGATTTGGTAAAGTTTCCATTTCTAAAAATTTCTTTACCGCAATAGTTAGAACTGTTGAATATTTTTCAATACCAATAAAGTTGATATTTGGATTCCTTCTCGCATTTTCGATAATGAAATCACCTTTTCCCATTCCGATTTCAATCGCAATAGGATTGTTATTTCCGAATACCTCATGCCACTTACCTAAGTGGTCACGTGGATCAATAAAAACTAAATCTGCATGCTCTTGTAAAAAAGGCATCGCATCAGGATTATTTCTTAATCTCATAAAACCTCCATATCATTGTTATTATATCATAAAACGTTATAGTATGCTATTAATTTCCTCATCTGTAAGTGGTCTGTAATGACCTAATTTAAGACTCTCATCAAGTTTAAGTTCTCCCATGCTGATACGCTTCAAATAAACAACCTCTTTACCACACGCTTGAAACATTCTTTTAACCTGATGAAACTTGCCTTCATAAATAGTCACTTCACACTCACTAATTTCATCGCTCTTAATAATATTCAAAAAAGCTGGCATACACGTGAAATCTTCTAAAGGAATACCTTTAGTAATTGCATTGATATCACCTATTCCAAGTCTTCCCTTCACTTTAACATAATAAGTTTTAGGAACATGTGTTCTAGGAGAAAGAAGACGATGTGCTAGCTGCCCATCATTAGTGATAAGCAAGAGACCTTCTGTATCTACATCAAGTCTTCCTACTGGGAATAGTCCAGGATGGTATTCTTTAATCAAATCAATAACCGTAGGATAAAGATTATCTTCTGTTGCACTCACATAACCATCTGGCTTATTCAACATATAATAAACATACTTTGAATAAACAATCTTTTCACCATCTACATAAATCTCATCTTTTTCAGGATCAACATGAGCTCCTGATGATTTAATCTTCTTACCATTAAAAACAACAACTCCATCCTTTAAAAGCTGCTTCACATCTTTTCTTGAGCCATATCCACAATGTGCTAATAATTTATCAATTCTCATTCTTCACCTCAAAACAATAACTATAACTTTCATCAGAATCTGATTCATTTTGATCATAATGAACATAAACCTTAAGCGTATCTTTCTTCTTTACTCTTCCTGACAAAGAAATACCCTTATAAATATTCTTCTTTTTATCAACGACTCCAGGAACCATAGAATAAGTTTCCTTATCAAAATATCCAATTGTCGGCTGATAATCATCTAAACATGATGAACTATATGAAATAGCCTTAATATTGTACATGTTCTCTTTTGGTTCATCAATGACTAATTCATATCGATATCCTTCATTTATTTTCGTATAATACAATTTTATATTCATTTTATCAGAAATATTATCAAATTCCTTAGTTTTTTTGATATATAACAAATCTTCTTTGTATTTTTTTAATACACTATCTGAAATATCTGAATCTTTTGTCTTTGTTCCACATGCCGTCATAAATAAACAAAGCAAAACCACCAACAACTTATTCATACGAACTGCCTCCTATTTAAAAATTATAACATTCTCATCTATAAAACGTAAATACAATGTTAAAAAAAGAAGACAATTTCTTGTCTTCTTACTGGAAAATTTCAACAGCAAATTCGCAATTAAATGTTTCACCCTTATTAAGTGCCACAGCACTTTCCTTATCTTTGAAATCTCCTTCAAAGTCAACATAATCAGTATGTCCAACCCAAGGTTCAATGGCAAGTAAACCACCCACATGCTTGCTTGTCCAAAGTCCTAAATGATCAAAGCCCTTCATGTAGAAGTTCAAACTCTTATTATTAGTAAGTGACTTTAATGAAACATAGCGAGATTTAAAATGAGGCACTACAACTGCATCATTATCAAACATAGCCTGACGTACAAAGAAATGACGTTCATTATCAAATAAACGTTTTGTTTCATGAGACATACCTTTTCTTTCTACATCAATAATTTTCTGATCTACCGTTTCATTCTGTTCAAATTCAATATAATAATCATTCGCATCTTCACCTTCAATAAATGGGCAGGCAAATGCTGGATGACCACCAATCTGGAAATAGATTACATCTTCATTATGATTTTCTACTCTAAATTCAGCTTTTAATTTATTGTCTACTAATGTATAAGTCACATATAAATCAAATTCATAAGGATACATTTTCTTGATTTCATCACTAGAAGATAAATGGAACACTACATGTGTATCATCATGTTCATATACTTCGTATTCAGTATTTCTAGAGAAACCATGCTGATTCATATGATATTCCTTGCCATCAATACGACATGTTCCATTCTTTAATGCACCTACAATTGGAAAAAGTACAGGCGCACTATGTCCCCATAAACAAGGATCCTGCTTCCACATATAGTTGAGGCCATCCTGCATCCCAATAAGCTTTGAGATTTCAGCACCTTTAGGATCAAATTGTGCTTCTAAATAATCATTTTTAATTGTAATCATGTCTACCCTCCAATTTTAGTTTCACCATTTAAAATGACTCTCTTAATATCAATTTCATCATCAATAAGAATCATATCAGCTACGCATCCTTCTTTAATACGTCCATAATCCTTTAAACCTAGATGATCTGCAGGATTCTTAGTCGCATAACCAATAGCTTCATATAATGGCAAATCAAGATGTTTATAAGCATTTCTTACACACTGATTAAGGTTTGCAGTAGAACCAGCAAGATTGCCTGACTTCAAGCGTGCCTGACCATCCTTTACATAAACCTTCTGATTACCTAATTCATAAGTGCCATCTGGAAGCATAGCAGCCTCTAATGAATCCGTAATTAAAATTAATTTATCTGCACCTTTCATCTTAGATAAAATCTTAGCTGCTGGGAATGATACATGAATACCATCAAGAATAAGTTCTGCATATACTTCATCATGAAGCATTACAGCACCTACAACACCTGGCTCTCTATGTTTTAAAGGAGTCATCGCATTATAAGTATGAGTACCTGAAGTCGCACCTGCTTCAATAGCTTTCACTGCTTCTTCATAAGTCGCATCAGTATGTCCCATAGAAACAACAACGTTCTGTTCTCTTAAATAGTTAATTAGATCTACTGCACCTTCAATTTCAGGTGCTAAAGAAAGCTTCTTTACAAAATCAGGATGATCACCTGCAAAAGATAAGTAGTTTTCTACAGTAGGTGCAATCATACATTCTTCTGGCTGAGCACCTTTATATTTCACACTAAAGAAAGGTCCTTCTAGGTGCATACCTAAGATTTTAGCACCTTCTACCTTATCCTTATTATCATAGCCTGCTGCAATAGCCTTTTTAATATCTTCAGCTGGCATAGTCATAGTTGTAGGTAAAAAGCTCGTTACACCTGTCTTTAATTCTGATACAGAAATATTATTTAAATCTTTAAAAGTTGCATACATTGTATCGCTACCATTACGTCCATGAGTATGCACATCAATCATACCAGGCGCAACATATAAGCCCTTTGCATCTATTACTGTTTCATCAGTAGGTACACGGTTACTGACTTCTCTAATCTTTCCATTTTCAAAAAATACATTTAATTCTTTAATTGAATCTTCTAAAATCACTTTACCATTTATAATAACGTTTTTCATATTGAAATCCTCCTTTCTCTATTATAGCACATATTTATCGTATAATGAAATTATACGAATTTTTATACGTATATATTTTGTCTTTAATGTAAAAAAAGAGCCTCTTGATAGAGACTCTTAGTGTAAGTTCTTAATTAATTCTTCAATACGATTACCATATTCTAATGATTCGTCTACCTTGAAGATTAATTCAGGACATTTTCTGATTTTTAATCTTCTAGCAAGCTGTGAACGGATAAAACCTTTACATCTTTCTAATGCCTGAAGACCTTTACCCTGATTCTTCATGAATGTCACATAAACTTTTGCGACAGACATATCGTTTGTACAGCTTACTGAAGTAACAGTACACATACGTAAAGCTGGATCTTTTACTTCATCACGAAGAATTAATGATAATTCCTTCATGATATAATGATTCATTTTATCAACTTTTAATGAAGCCATAAATTAACCTTCAACTTCCTGCATAACATATCCTTCAACGATGTCGCCTTCTTTGATATCGTTATAGTTTTCGATAGTTAAACCACATTCATAGCCCTGATTAACTTCCTTCGCATCATCCTTGAAACGCTTTAATGAAGCAAGCTTACCTTCATAAACAATGATACCTTCACGAATTAATCTGACACCACAATCTCTCTTAATAGAACCATCTGTTACATAACATCCCGCAATGTTACCAATCTTAGAAACTTTATAAATATGTCTTATTTCAGCCTGACCAGTAACAACTTCTTCCATTTCAGGAGCAAGCATACCCTTCATGGCTGCTTCAATTTCTTCAACCATCTTATAGATTACCTGGTGTAAACGGATTTCTACACCTTCTTCATCTGCTTTACGACGTACATTAGCATCTGGTCTTACATTGAAACCATAAATGATTGCCTTAGAAGCACTTGCAAGAAGGATATCAGATTCAGAAATAGCACCAACAGTAGAACGGATAACGTTCACTCTTGCACCTTCTACATCAATCTTTTCTAATGAACTCTTAACTGCTTCTGCAGTACCATTTACATCAGCTTTAACAATGATATTTAAGTCAACGACTTCACCAGACTTCATCTGAGAGAATAAGTCATCAAGACTCATTGCTGAAGTAGAGTTTCTTTCTTCTTCAATCTTCTTCTGAGCACGTTCTTCACCAACATGTCTCGCTTCTTTTTCAGTTTCAAATACCATGAACTTATCACCTGCTTCAGGTACATCATTTAAACCAGTGATTTCTACTGGAGTTGCAGGACCAGCAGATTTAATTTCACGTCCACGATCATCAACTAACTGTCTAACACGACCATAAGTCGCACCAACAACAATTGGGTTACCACTTCTTAAAGTACCATTCTGAATTAATAAAGTCGCAACTGGTCCTCTACCCTTATCAAGACGGCCTTCGATAACACTACCATAAGCCATACGCTTTGGATTTGCTTTTAATTCAGCAAGTTCAGCTACAACTGTAACTGTTTCTAATAATTCATCGATACCAATACCCTGTTTAGCTGAAATGTTTACATAAGGAACATCTCCACCCCATTCTTCAGGCATAAGTCCAAGTTCAGATACTTCAGTCATAATACGCTGAGGATCAGCACCTGGTTTATCAATCTTATTAATAGCTACAATAATAGGTACATTTGCAGCTAAAGCATGGTCTACTGCTTCTCTAGTCTGAGGCATAACACCATCATCAGCAGCAACTACAATAATAACAATATCAGTAATCATTGCACCACGTGCACGCATTGCAGTAAATGCTTCATGACCTGGTGTATCAAGGAAAGTAATCTTCTTACCTTTTACTGATACCTGATAGGCACCGATATGCTGTGTAATACCACCAAATTCACCTTCAGCAACTCTTGACTTTCTAATATGGTCAAGCAATGTTGTCTTACCATGGTCAACGTGACCCATGATAGTAATAACTGGAGGTCTTGGCTCTAAATCTTTAGGATCATCAACAACTTCTAAATCTTCAAAGTTTACTTCACTTACAGGAACAACCTTTTTACATTCAAGACCATATTCCATACAAATAAGTTCAACCTGTTCATCATTTAATGATGAGTTGATTGTCACCATTGTACCTAACATGAATAAAACCTTGATAACATTTGCTGGTGTCTGACCAATCTTTTGAGAAAGTTCATCAACAGTGATGCCTTCTTCATATTCAACAACACCATCTACAACAGCTTTTTCTTCTTTCTTGCTAGGAAAGTTTGAGATCATTTTCTTCTTGTCATTCCCTTTGTTTTTTATGTTTTTCTTCTTTTTTGCCATAAATTACCCTCCTAACTTAGATTTTATACTTTTCGCAAAACCAGCATCAAGTACCGCAATTGCCATTCTATTGATTTTACCAACAGAATTAGAGAGCTCTTCACTTGTGCCAGCAACATAATAATCTACATGATAATATGTACACTTATCAATATATTTCTTCTTCGTATTGTCACTTGCATCACTTGCAATAAAGACAAGATGAGCCTGCTGTGACTGGACAGCCTTTAAAGCACTCTCTCCAGTCGCAAGCTTTCTTGCACGCATCGCAAGACCTAATAAAGAAGCCACCTGCTTATTAAGCATAAGTCTTAAGCTCCTCATAGATTTCTTCAGGAATTTCAGTATCAAGAACTCTATTTAAAATCTTTTTCTTTTTTGCAAGTTCAATTGCATCCAAGGAACGTTTTAAATAAGCTCCACGACCGTTCTTTTTACCTGTTGGATCGACAGAAACTTCTCCTTCTTTATTTTTCACAATACGAATAAGTTCTTTCTTTGGCAGCTGTTCACCAGTTGCCACACACTTTCTTAAAGGCACTTTCTTCATAAAAGATCACCTCTAGTCTTCATAATATTCATCATACTGATCATAATCAATATCTTCATCATATTTAGGATCATGATCTGGTTCTTCTGAATCATCTTCATCATCAAATGATTCATCATCACCGAAGTCTTCTTCTACCTTATCTTCTTCATTTTCATCTTCATCTAGAGTTAAAATGATAGATTCTTTTTCATCATCTGCTTCATGTTCTTCCATAGATTTCTTCATCTTTTCAAGAAGTTCCATATCTACTTCAGGTGCATCTAAATCAATACCTTCTTCTAAGATTTCAGATACTGATTTAATATCAATCTTCCAGTTTGTTAATTTAACTGCAAGTCTTGCATTTTGACCACGCTTACCAATAGCAAGAGATAACTGATCATCAGGTACAACAACTAAAGCACTGTTCTTAGAATGATTTAATTTCACTCTTTCAACCTTAGCTGGAGAAAGAGCATGAGAAATGAATGTTACAGGATCTTCAGACCATTCAATAATATCAATCATTTCACCATTTAATTCTTCAACAACATTTCTAACACGATTTCCCTTTGGACCAACACATGCACCAATAGGATCAATATCAGGATTTGCTGTATAGACAGCAATCTTAGAACGTTCACCTGCTTCTCTAGATACTGATTTGATTTCAACAGTTCCCTCGAAGATTTCAGGAACTTCCATTTCAAATAAACGCTTTACTAATCCTTCATGAGTACGAGATACGCTGATATGAGTACCTTTAGTAGTACGTTCTACTTCACTCACATAAACCTTAACATGTTCACCTTCAACTAGAGTTTCACCAGGAATCTGGTCTTTAGATGAAAGAAGTGCACCTGTCTTACCAATGTTGATGATTGCGAATCTTTCTTCTACACGATCAACAGTACCATTGATGATTTCATCAAGTTTATTGATATATTCATTATATAAAGCTTCTTTTTCAGCTTCTCTGATTTTCTGTCTTAATAACTGTTTAGTTTGAATTGCAGCTAAACGACCAAATTCAGAAATATCAGCTTCTTCAACAACTTCATCTCCAACCTGATATTTTGGATCAATTTCCTGTGCTTCTTCAATAGAATATTCAAAATCTTCATCATTTACATCATCTACAACATAATGAGTTGTAAAAATTCTGATTTTTCCATCATCATCAATCTTACAATCAACGATTGATTCTGCCCCACTATAGTTTTTCTTATATGACTTAGCAAGTGCTTCAGTCAATGCTTCAATTACAATAGCACTATCTAGCCCTTTATCTTCAATAAGATTTTCAAGAGCTGATTTATAACCTTTATCCTTTTTCGCCACGTTTTTTACCTCCTAGAACTTTACAGCGAGTCTGATGAATTTAATATCATCATAGTTTATAGTCATTTTCTTTCTTACAGCTTTCACCATATACTGGATCAATAATTCCTGGCCATCAATAGAGGCTAATGTTCCTTCTAGAGAATCAATTCCATTCTTTGGATTCTTCAAATCAATATGAACATATGAGCCAACGTGAGCTTCTACCTGCTCAAAAGTCTTTAATGGCTTTTCAATTCCTGGAGAAGATACTTCAAGATAATACTCGTCCTTGATTAAATCAAGTTCATCTAACTTTTCACTCACAGCTTCACTGACTGCAACGCAAGTATCCATGTCAAGATTTCCATCATTCTTTTCAATGAAGACACGTAAATACCATTCTCCTTTTTCCTTTACATATTCCATTGAATCAAGATGGCATTCAAATGAAGCAATAATAGGCAATAAGCCTTCTTTAATTTTCTCTAGCATAGAACCTCCTATTCAATAAATAACGAGAGGGTCTCCCCTCTCGTCTTTTGCTAAATCGAGTATAGCACAGTTAAATGTATAAGTCAAATAATGTTGAAAAACACGTAAAAAAACTATAAATCAAAAATTGTAAGCTGATCACTTTCAGAAAAACCATTTAAAACACCCATCTTCTGCAGTGTCTCAATATGTGTTCCTGAAAGACGTGTTCTCTTTTTAATGTCTTCAATAGAAGTAAAAGGTCTCTCCTTTCTTGCTTCTACTACTGAGTCACCAACGGCATCACCTAATCCATCAATAGAAGTAAAAGGAGGAATAATAGCTGTTGGATCATCCGGATGACAAATAAACTTTCTAGAATCAGATTGATCAAGAGAAATCTTACTAAACTTTAGACCTCTTTCAAACATTTCTAAAGCAACCTCAAACACAGTAATCAAACCTTCTTCTTTATTAGATGCTTTATGTTCAGCCTTTAACTTTAAACATTCCTGATATTTATCATATACTGCTTCTTTTCCAGCAATGAGCGTTTCAATATCATAGAAATCACATCTAGTTGTAAAGTATACAGCGTAATATTCTCTTGGATAATATAATTTCCACCAAGCTACACGTATGGCACTTAATACATAAGCGACGGCATGGGCTTTAGGGAACATGTATTTAATCTTTAAGCATGAATCAATATACCATTGTGGCACATTATGTTTCTTCATGAGTTCAACATAACCCTTTTGAGGGAATACTTTAGGTGACTTACCTTTACGTACACATTCCATGATATCAAAAGCATCCTTATTAGGAAGTCCCTTTTCAATTAAGTAAACCATGATATCATCACGACATCCGATAACCTGCTGTAATGTACAAGTACCTGACTTGATCAATGTCTCCGCATTGCCTAGATATACGTCAGTCCCATGAGACAATCCAGAGATAATAACTAATTCATTAAAGCTTTTTGGATGTGTCTGTTCAAGCATGCCACGGACAAACTTTGTACCAAATTCTGGTAACCCTAAGGCACCTGTCTTACAGTTTAAGAATGATAGATCGCAGCCTAATGCTTTAGAACTATTAAATAAGCTCATAACCTTCTGGTCATTTGTAGGAATAGACTTTGGATCAACACCTGTCATATCCTGAAGCATACGAATAACAGTAGGATCGACATGTCCTAAGATATCAAATTTTAATACGTTATCATGAATCTTATGGAAATCGAAGTGAGTTGTACGCCATTCAGCATTCACATCATCTGCAGGATACTGATAAGGTGTAAAGTCAAATACTTCCATGTCATTAGGAATAACGATAATACCACCCGGATGCTGACCGGTAGTACGTTTAACACCCGTACATCCATTAGCAAGTCTTTGTAATTCAGCACTACGGATATGATCTTCTAAACCTAGGTTTTCAGCATATGCTCTTGCATAACCATAAGCTGTCTTTTCTGCAACAGTAGAAATAGTACCGGCTCTAAAGACATGGTCTTCACCAAAGATTGTTTTAGTGTAAGCATGTGCTTTAGGCTGATATTCACCTGAGAAGTTTAAGTCGATATCTGGAACCTTATCGGCATTGAATCCTAAGAAGGTTTCAAATGGAATGTTATGTCCTTCGCCTTTCATCTTATGTCCACATACTGGACAGTTCTTATCAGGCAAATCGTAACCATCAGAAATAACTCCTTCTTCTAAGAATTCATTATGTTTACAATGAGGACATATATAATGTGGTGCAAGAGGATTTACTTCTGAAATACCAGCCATAGTGGCTACGAAAGATGAGCCAACTGATCCTCGAGATCCTACTAGGTAACCTGCTTCATTAGAAACTCTTACAAGTTCTGAAGCGATAAAATAAATAACTGAGAATCCATGCTTGATGATGTTGGATAACTCTTTTTCAAGTCTTGCTGATACAATCTCTGGTAATACTTCACCATATGTCTCATGCGCATTCTTATGACATAATTCTCTAAGTTTCTTATCTACGTTTTCAATTGAAGGTGGATATAATCCTTCTTTTGTGACAATAATATCATCACCAATCATATCTGCAATCTTATTTGTATTAGTAACAACATATTCATATGTATCTTCATCACTTAAATAAGGGAAGCATTCCAACATTTCATCTGTTGTTCTTAAATAAACATCAGGTGTTAAAGCACGAGGATTATTTCTTACAAGAAGTGGATGAGGTTTACCATTAATCTGAATCTTAGAGTTAGTAATAAATACTTCACGATATACCTTATCTCTCTTATCTAGAAAATGAACATCACCTGTCGCACAGATAAGTTTATTTTCTTCTTTCGCAATCTTAATAATACGCTTGTATATTCTTTCTATATCATCAATAGAATCATACTTACCACGATCTACCAAATACATCGCATCTTCTAAAGGCTGTATTTCTACATAATCATAGAATCGTATTTCTTCTCTTAATTCTTCTTCATCTCTTGTAGAAGCTATTTCAAAGACTTTAGAATTTAAACAGCCACTACCAAAGATTAATCCTTCACGATAGAATTCTAATTCACTTCTAGGAATACGATCACATTGATGGAAATACTTAGTATTCGCAATAGATACAAGTCTAAACATGTTCTTTAAACCTTCAGGTGTTTTCGCAAGAACACACATATGATAAGGGAAAGCATGCTTATAAGCATCTTCTATTTCGATATCATTGATTTCATCAATCGTCTTAAAACCTCTCTTAATTAAATCCTGAAGCATGACATTAAATGAATGACTTAATACTTCAGCATCATAGTCAGCACGGTGAGCCGCTTCTGTATCATAAGGAATATGATAAAAACGACAAACAGCACCTAATCGATAAGAACGCATTAATGGTATGAGACGTCTAGATAAAGGCAATGTGTCAATCCAAGGATTTTTAATATGTTCTTTTCCCATTCTCTCTAATGCCTTATCTAACATACCAATATCGAAACGACCATTATGCGCAATGAGAAGATTATCTCCAAAGAATTCCATTAATTTAGGCATGAATTCTTCAATTGTAGGCGCATTTCTAATATCTTCATTCGTAATAGATGTTAATTCAGTAATCTTCTTAGAAATAGGTTTAGGAGATTTAATAAATGTCTGTAATCTTCCAACCTCCAAACCATTTTTTATCTTTACTGCACCAATTTCAGTAATATGATCGTCTATCTGAGATAAACCTGTTGTTTCTAAGTCAAAAGAAACATAAGTTAAATCATTAAGCTTTAATCCATTCGCATTGAAAACACAATCAAAATTTGTATCAATCATGTTCATTTCAACACCATAGATCATCTTCAACTTGTCTCCTGCTGCTGCCTGTGCATCAGGGAATGACTGCACGTTGCCATGATCAGTTACTGCAATAGCACTCATACCCCATTCTGTCGCTCTTTTAATATAAGAACCAACAGTCGCAATACCATCCATAGTAGACATATTAGAGTGGCAATGTAGTTCCACACGCTTCTTTTCCGCCTTGTCAATACGTGGCTTTGGTGCTGGAATAATTTCTATTTCAGTCGCAATAATCACCTGTTCACGGGCAAAGCTATCATATTCAAAGGTACCTTTGACACGAATCCATTTACCACCTTTTTTTAATTGTTCCATTTCTTCTAATGTATTACGATTCTTATTCTCAAATCTCTTTACCATAATACTATCAGAATAATCAGTGACAAGAAGTGTCTGAATATGTTTACCACTTTTAGTCTGTGTTGTTTCTTCCTGGAAACAATACCCCTGTACAGCTACTTCACGCATTGTATTATCTAATTGACTGATCTGCGTCATGACATATTCTTTCTTATAACGTTTATAATTACCTGCTGGCTTAGAATAAGCAGGAGGTGCATCATTCATCGCTTCATTATATTTTTCAAGTGCACTTGAATCTATATGAACGCCTTTATTTTCTTCCATCTTTGCAATAGTCTGTTGATATTCATGATTATCTGCATCTACCTCAGCTCTTAAATCAATATTAATACCAAAGCCAGATAATAATGTACGCATTTCATTAAGTTGAGTCTTAATAGAATCACATTGAATATGATTAACAGTATGTAATGTCAAAATATTGTCCTTTAAATCCATATCATCTCTTGTCATACTCTGCATTTCAGGTACATTGCCTAATACATGATGCATAATATAATCACTATATTCAATGACATCTTCCTCTCTAAAATGATTAGACGTTGTTTCAAAGAGGAATTCACATGGATAAGGGAATAAATGCTGGGCTTCTTTTAAAGCCTTCACATTACTAAGAGGCATTAATTCTGGTGAACTGATATAAAAAGTATAACGGCTATCATGATGGACAACTACTTTTGTAATATCAGCCTGCGAAAACGCCTGATTTGTATCTATATGTAATTGTTGTAATAAAATACTTAGTTTATTCATAAAATCACCTTTTAAAAAGGAACCGAAGTTCCTTTATTTAAAAAATCGCAGCAGATCCTGATAAGTAACTGCAACCATGAGACCAAATACAAGTGCAAGTCCAAGAACCTGCAATGCATATTTCAACTTCACAGGTACTTCTCTATGGATAATACCTTCAATTAAAGAAAGAATAGCCTGATAGCCATCTAACCCCGGAATAGGTAATAAGTTTAAGATTCCAATATTTACTGACAACATCGCAACTAAATATAGAAGTGTTGTCATAGAACCAGATTCTCTTACCTGTGAAGTGACTTTATAAATTCCCACTGGTCCTGACATCTGCTTAATAGTAGACGCAAAATTCACAATAAGCTGTCCCAATGCATTAAAGATTGCAGTAGACATCTCACATAATTCTTTAAATGTATAGCTGAATGCTTCAGTGACACTCATTCTTCGAGTCACCTGCATAAAGCCAAGAACATAACGCCCCTGTTCTTCATTATATGGACTCACTGCCTTGATCACAATACTATTTTTACCACGTCTGACAGTAATATCTAATGTCGCATTTCTAGAATTAATCTTTAATGCTTTCTTAGTCATATCACTATGAAGATCTTCATAACTTGCGACTGCATAAGACACACCAGTCTGCTTACATTCAATATTAGTTATAATGTCACCTTTTTTAAATCCATATTTTGTCGCAGAACCATTTTCTACAAGTGTTCCTACTTCACAACGATTGACATTTACCTGACCACCCATTAAGTTTGCAGATAACATAATGACAAGTGCAAGCATGAAATTCATAAAGACACCTGCAAGCATAATAATAATCTTTTGATATGTCTTCTTACCCTTTAATGTACGTTCTACTGGAACATCCTTAAGTTCTTCATTGTCTTCCTGATCCGCTTCACCTGCCATAGAGACAAAACCACCTATTGGTAAAGCACGAATCTGGAATTCTGTTTCTTTTCCTTTTTTTCCATAAATCTTAGGACCCATACCAATACTAAATGCGCCACAATAAACCTTGAAAAACTTAGCAGTTACAAAGTGTCCTAATTCATGTATGACAATAATTCCTGTAAGAATAAGCAGGAAAACGAGTATATTCAATAAAGTCTGCATCTTATAAACCTACTCTCTTTCTTACAAAAGCTCTTGCTTCCGCATCTATCTTGATCAATTCGTCAAGAGACGGATTGTCAACAACAGTATGTGCATTCATGGCTTCTTCAATTAAATCAACGATTTCTAGGAATTTAATCTTTCCATCACGGAATAACTGATTGGCTTCTTCATTTGCGCCATTGAAGACACAAGGCATACTGCCCCCTATTCTTCCTGCACGATAAGCAAGAGGTAGTGCCTTAAATCTTTCAGTATCAGGCTTATAGAAATGAAGTGTTCCAATATCTGATAAAGAAAGTCTCTTACTATTAATAAGTGGTATTCTATGAGGATATGTTAAAGCATATTGAATAGGCAAACGCATATCTGGAGTACCTAATTGTCCAATTACTGCAGTATCTGTACATTCAATCATAGAATGTACAACACTTTCAGGATGAATCAATACTTCAACATCATCATAATCTACATCAAAAAGCCATTTGGCTTCCATCACCTCTAAACCTTTATTAACTAAAGTTGCACTATCAATAGTGATCTTTGCCCCCATGCTCCAGTTAGGATGATTTAATGCCTGTTCAACAGTAGCATCCTTTAATTCATCTAATGATTTATCACGGAAACTTCCACCACTACATGTTAAAAGTATTTTTGAAATTTCTCTTGGATACTCTCCATGCATTGATTGGAAAATAGCACTATGTTCACTATCTACAGGTAAAAGCTGAATGCCATATTTTTTTGCGAGAGGAATAATAATATGTCCTGCAACCACTAGAGTTTCTTTGTTTGCAAGCGCAATATCCTTACCTGCTTTAATTGCTTCAATAGTTGGTAATAATCCTGCAAATCCTACAATCGCATTAAGAACTATTTCTGTCTCTTCAAGAGTACTAATTTGAATAAGTCCTTCCTGTCCAAGATAAAAATGACGATCTGGATATTTTTCACTTAAATAATCATAATCTTTCTGTTCTAGTACACAAATATGTGGAACAGGAAGCTGATTCATAATTTCTTCTAATTTCTTGATATTGTGTCCTGCTGACATTGCAACAATTTCAAATTCATCAGGATGTCCAGTCACAACATCAATTGTCTGCGTTCCAATAGAACCAGTCACACCAAGTACTGTAATTTTTTTCATAGATTGCCTCCTTCATTAGAGTAATGTAAGTAAGAATCCTAAAATCATAGAATTAAAGATGATAGAATCAAAACGATCCAACACACCACCATGACCAGGGAAAATCTGAGAATAGTCCTTTACTTCAAAAGTTCTCTTAATAGAACTAAATGTCAAATCACCAATCTGACCTGTTGTTGCAAGTGCAAAGCTCATTAAGGCAAGATGAGGAAGTGAATAAGGAATCTGAACACAATAAGCATAAGCTAAACCTAATAAGCCACCACATACTATACCACCAATAGAGCCTTCAATTGTCTTCTTAGGTGAAAGACGAGGATTAAGTTTATGTTTACCAATTGCACGTCCCACAAAATAAGCAAATGTGTCAGCGCCTAAAGTCGCAAGTGCTAAGAAGATAACATATCTGATATCTAAGGCTGTTCTAAAATAATAAATAGCATGAAGACCAAGAGCTACTAAAGTCGCACTTGTAAAGTAATATGAAATTCTCAAGAAAGGCATACCTGCATCAAAGATTCCACAAGTTAATAATATAACCATGTAAATTACAATAAACATATTAGATACAAGTAATCCTTTTGAAAAGAATAATGAACCTAGAATATAAACACCTAGTACTCCATATAAATAAAAATGTGGCTTAGGTTCTTTTGTAATAGACAGTAATTCATATGTAGCCATAGCCCCAATAAAAGCTATAAGGATTTTAAAAGGAATACCACTTACAATAACACACGGTAAAAATAAAACTACTAATACAATCGCTGTTATGACCCTTTGCTTCATTTCTTCACTCCTCCATAACGACGATCTCTATTCTGATATTTCCATATGCATTCATGTAATTTTTCCGCATTAAAATCTGGCCAATATGCTTCATCAAAAATAAATTCAGCATAACTTAACTGCCATAATAAGAAGTTAGATAAACGACATTCACCACTTGAGCGAATCATTAAATCAACAGGCGGTAATTCCTTAGTCATTAAATGAGATTCAAAATAATCTTCTGTAATATTATCTAAGTCAATCTTACCTTCTTTATATTCTTCACAAATCGCTTTAGTGGCTTCAACGATTTCATCACGTCCACCATAGATGAATGCAAAGACAAGCTTTAATCCAGTATTATCTTTAGTTTTATTAATAGCATCATTAATAATGTCTTGAGTTTCCTGTGGTGCGAGTTCTAGATGACCAATTGTCATAATACGTACATTATTATCCATTAGTTCCTGAAAATATAAAGAGAAGAACTCTTTAGGTAACTTAAAGATATATTCTACTTCACTCTGTTCTCTTTTAAAGTTTTCAGTAGAGAATGCATAAACTGTCATTGCTTTTACACCTAAGTTGTTGGCTTCTAAAGCAAGATTTCTTATTGTTTTAGTTCCTTCATGATGACCATATGTTCTAGGCATTTTTCTTTTCTTAGCCCATCTTCCATTTCCATCCATGATAAATGCGATATGAGCTGGAATTCGATTCATATCTAATGTATATTTTTCTTTTCTTTTAAAAAGCATAATAATCACCTCATAAACCGTATTATAACATAGTGCACTCCATTTTCAAACAGACAAAAAAAGGAGGATTTCATAATCCTCCCAAAATGACATTAAACTGTCATTAAATCTTTTTCTTTTTCTTTAGCAATCTGGTCGATTTTCTTAACAAATTCATTTGTTAAATCCTGAACATCTTCCTTACCTGCTTTTACTTCATCTTCAGTTTCGCCAGTCTTTTCAACATCAGCATTTGCATTTCTTCTGATATTTCTTAAAGCAACCTTAGCTTCTTCAGCAAGCTTATTTACCTGCTTAACCATTTCTTTTCTTCTTTCTTCAGTTAGAGGTGGAATCACAATACGGATTACTGTTCCATCATTCTGTGGAGTTAAACCTAAATCGGCCTGGTAAATACCATGTTCAATATCCTTCATAGAATTCTTATCATAAGGCTTAATCACTAACTGACGACCTTCTACAACTGAAATACCAGCAACCTGATTAAGTGGAGTTGGTGAACCATAATATTCAACCATAACTCTATCAAGCATGCTTGGATTAGCACGTCCAGTTCTAATATTAACTAATTCATTAGAGAAAGCGTCAATTGATTTCTCCATCTTTTCTTTTGCTTCTTCAAGTACTAATTCTACCATTATTATTCTCCCTTTGAAATAATTGTGCCAGCCACTTCCTGTTTACATGCTAACGCAATATTTCCTTCTTTCTGCATATTAAATACACTTAAATCAATGTTGTTGTCTTTACATAAAGTAATAGCTGTCTGATCCATGATCTTTAAATCTTTATTAAGAACATCTAAGTAAGTTAACTTATCAAACTTAACAGCATTTGGATCTAACTTAGGATCAGCTGAATAAACACCATCAACACCATTCTTAGCCATCAAGATAACATCTGCATGAATTTCAGCAGCTCTTAATGCAGCAGTTGTGTCTGTAGTAAAGTATGGACTACCTGTTCCAGCTGAGAAAATAACAATACGACCTTTTTCAAGATGACGTACAGCTCTTCTTCTGATATATGGTTCAGCTACTTCTTTCATATCAATAGCAGTCATAACACGTGTTTCAAGACCAATTGATTCTAAAGCATTCTGTAAAGCAAGACCGTTCATAACAGTTGCAAGCATACCCATGTAATCTGCACTTGCTCTTTCCATACCCATATCGGCACCAGTCTTACCTCTCCAGATATTACCACCACCACAAACAATCGCAATTTCAACACCTAGATCTTTTGCATCTTTGATCTGCTGTGCAATGTCTTTAACTACAATAGGATTAATGCCAAAGCCCTGATCACCAGCCAAAGCTTCACCACTTATTTTTAATAAAACTCTTTTATAATTCATATGGATCTCCTTCTGTAAAATCTACAAATTAATTATAAATAGAATTAAGTTTTTAGTCAACAACGAACTGATGCCACAAAACTTACTCCTCAAACCAAAACTTCCTGATTAAATAATCAGGAAGCATTATACTATGAATTCGTACTTTTTGGTAAGATTAAGTTTAAAACAATAGCTGTAATAGTAGCAAGGACTACTGGAGACTTACCAAAGATAGTTGTCACCCAAGATGGGAATGATGCAAGTGCTGCATTCGCCTGAGTAACACCCATACCAAGTGCAACAGCTAAACCAACAACTGTAGTATTTCTGAAATCCATTGGATGAGATGCGATTAATTTAATACCTGTCATCGCAATAGAAGCAAATACAGAAACAGTGGCACCTCCAAGAACACAGTAAGGAATTGTAGTTAAAAGTGATGAAAACTTAGGAATAAGACCTGCAACTAAAATAATGCTAGCTGCAATTCCAAATACCTTTTTAGATACAACTTTTGTTGAACCAACAATACCAACATTCTGACTATAAGTTGCAGTTGGTAAACCTCCAAAGAATGCACAGAAGATATTAGTTAAACCATAAGCAACAATACCACCATTTAATTCTTCATCAGTAGGCATACGATCCATACCACCTGTTGTAGTGGCAGAGAAATCACCAATTGCCTGAATAGAGTTTATTGCGAATAATACCGCAATTGCCACACATGCTGCTGGATTAAACTTCACACCAAAATGCATGAATTGTGGTAAAGCAAACCATGATGCATTTGCGACAGCTGAGAAATTGATCATACCAAAGCAGAGAGCAATAATATAACCAACAATAATACCAATTAAAATAGAAGCTAATTTAAAAATTCCTTTACCATAATGATTCAAGAAAGTAACAACAGCTAATGTAATAAAAGCAATAAGCCAATTCTGCCAAGAACCATAACTCTTAGAAGCTGCACCACCAGCCATATAATTAATAGCTGTAGGATACAATGATAAACCAATTGAGAATACTACTGTACCAGTAATAAGTGGTGGAAAGAATTTTCTAATCTTCTTTACAAATAGTCCTACAATAACAGCAACAATACCACCAGCAATCTGTGCGCCTAAAATGGTTGCAATATCAAATTCACCAGCAATTGCCTGCATAGTAGGTAAATAGGCAAAACTAATACCCATGATAACAGGTAATCCTGCCCCAATTGCAAGTTTTTTCCCTCTTAATAACGGAAAAACCTGAAATAATGTAGAGATAGCAGACATTGTAAGTGCAGCCTGAATCAGAATAACTGAATCACTCGCTGAAAGTCCTGCAACTCCTGAAATAATAATAGCAGGTGCAACACATCCGACAACCATGGCCACAACGTGCTGAAGTGCTAAAGGTAAAGCTTGTGATGTAGAAGGCTTTCCGTCTAATTTGAAAAGTTCTTCTGACATACTAGTTTGATCTTTACTCATATTTCCTCCTCATTTGTATACAAAAAATACAATTCAGATAATAACACGTAATTGATTATTGTGCAATGGATTTATTATTATAAGAAAATAGTAAAAAAAAGAAGTACTGTTCGTACTTCTTCTAATAATCATAATTATTTTTTAGCAGCAGCCATCTGAGCAGCTACTTCAGCAGCGAAGTCTTCTTCTTTATGTTCCATACCTTCACCAACCATGAATCTAGCCATTTCTACAACTTTACCGTTACCTAAGAACTGAGCAACTGTTAAATCAGGGTTCTTAACGAATTCCTGGTCAACTAAGCAGATAGCCTTTAATTCTTTGTTTAAACGTCCAGCAATCATCTTTTCTACGATGTTTTCTGGTTTTGGTTTAGCTGACTTAGCATTTTCTTCTAAAGCCTGTTTCTTTAATACTTCAGTTTCCTTAGCGATATGTTCAGCAGGGATTGCAGATCTATCGATGAACTGAGGAGTACTTGCAGCTACGTGCATAGCAACATCTCTAGCCTTTTCTTCATCACAATCAGCGATTTTAACTAAAGCAGTGATCTTACCACCCATATGAGAGTAAGCACCAAATACTTCATTTTCAGCCTTAGTCATAACAGCAAATCTTCTTAAAGATAATTTTTCACCAATCTTACCTGATTTTTCAGCGATTACAGTAGCAAGATCTTTACCTTCTACTTCAATCTTTAAAGCTGCTTCAACATCAGCTGGGTTGTTAGCAACAATAGTCTTTGCAACATTTGCTACTAATTCCTGGAATTCAGCGTTCTTAGCAACGAAGTCAGTTTCAGAGTTAACTTCTACTAAAGCTGCTTTATCACCATCAATTACAAATGTAGATAAACCTTCAGCTGCAATTCTATCAGCCTTCTTAGCTGCCTTTGCGATACCTTTTTCTCTTAACCAGTCAAAAGCTTCTTCGATGTTACCGTTAGTTGCATCTAAAGCCTTTTTACAGTCCATCATACCTGCACCAGTTTTTTCACGTAATTCTTTTACTAATTTTGCACTAATTGCCATTTGTTTTTCCTCCGTAAATTTTATTAAAAAGGAGAAAGCATAATGCTTTCTCCTTTTGATTATGCTTCAGTCTTGTCAGTTCTTGGAGCTTTATTTCTTCTAGGACCGTTCTTATATCTTGGTCCTCTGTTGTTTTTATTTTCTTCAACGCTTGCAACAGCATCGTTCATTGTAACTTCTTTTTCTTCTTCGTCTTTAACGAATGCTACAGTAGTAGGTTCACCCTTAGCTTCGCAGATAGCATCAGCCATAGCAGCAACGATTAACTTAACAGCTCTGATTGCATCATCGTTTGCAGGGATTACGTAATCTACTTCATCAGGATCACAGTTAGTATCAACGATACCGAATACTGGGATACCTAAGATCTTAGCTTCAGCAACAGCATTGTGTTCAACCTTTGGATCAACTACGAATAAAGCATTTGGTAACTTCTTCATTTCTTTGATACCGCCAAGGTTTCTTTCTAACTTAGCCTTTTCCTTCATAAGAAGAACTGCTTCCTTCTTAGTGTACTGTTCTAAGCTTCCGTCTTCTTCCATCTTTTCAAGTTCGATAAGTCTCTTGATTCTCTTCTGGATAGTCTTGAAGTTTGTTAAAGTTCCACCTAACCATCTAGAGTTTACGAAATAAGAACCAGATCTTTCAGCTTCTGTCTGAACAGCTTCCTGAGCCTGTTTCTTAGTACCAACAAATAAAACCTTACCGCCCTTTTCAGCGATTTCTTTCATTGCCTGGTAAGCTTCATCTAATTTGTCTGAAGACTTCTTTAAGTCAATGATATAGATTCCATTTCTTGATGTAAAGATGTATGGAGCCATTTTTGGATTCCATCTCTTTGTCTGATGTCCGAAGTGAACACCAACTTCTAATAATTTTTTCATTGAAATTACTGACATGTGTAATTTCCTCCTTTTTGTTTTTTCCTCCACTATTTCTAACATAGCCCACCAATAAGGCACTCGAACTATGAATCCATAGTGTGTGTATTTCAAACACCATGACATAGTAACATAAAATTTAATAAAATACAATAAAAAAGAGAAGAAAATCTCTCCTTCTCTTAAATATCTTTCATATCAAAATCATTTGGTTCAATATAAATATCAAATTGTTTATAGACTAGATACACGATTGGCGCAAATACTACATTCATCACTAACGTTGGAAGATATCTCATTGTAATAAATTGAATAACTCCAATATAAGTAAAACGTGAAATAAGCATCAGCCAGTAAACAACAAATTCCTTAAATGTAACAATAAGAATCGCATAAACAATGAATTCTAAGCAAGTCATGTTATCGTTTCTATAAATGTATGTTCTCACAAATGTAATAGCACAATAGATCAGAATATAGACCATTAAGGAATTAGAATAACAAACAGTATAATATAGACCACATGCTGCACTAAAGAAAAATCTTTCGGATTTGTCATGAACTGTGATAGTTAATAAAGAAAACATAAGTAATCCAATACATGGAACAAATGTAAGACCTGAACGATTGATATTAGTAGGAATAAAGAAATTGATGACACTATCAATCAAAAAACAGACAAACATAATCAGGAAATTCTTCAAAATCTGATTATTCTTCATATTAGTTTACCCTCTGTACAACTGCTACATAGTTCAATGAATCAAAATTAACTGAAGGTTTAACAGTAACATATTTACCTGATGCATCCGTACCTTCATTAAATCCTACAACCTTACCTACTAGTATTCCTTTAGGAGACTTTCCTTTTCCTCCTAAACCACTTGTAGTTACATTTAAACCTTTTTGAATCTTGTCCACTGTAGATAAGAGAGAAACCTTATAAGTGCCCGCCTTTACATTGTAGCTGTTGACCAAACCGTAATATGTATTTTCTCCATCTACAATCATAACAGGAAGCTGAACACTATTATTTTCTGAACAAAGTAATGTCACAGTAGAAGAAATAGTACCTACTTTAGTAACAGTTCCAATCATTCCTTTAGAAGTAATAACAGCCATACCTTTTTGAATCTGAGAATTACTTCCCATATTAATCTTCACCTGATTACTCCAAGATTCAGCATCTCTTTCAATAATAGTTGTATATTTAACTTTATAGTCAGTAGGTAAAGATTCAATGTTTGTAATTTTCTTCATTTCCGACAATTCATTTGATAATACTTCATTCATTGCAAGCTCACTCGCATAGTTATCAAGTGAACGCTTCAATTTCTTATTCTCACGATAAACAAGCTTAAGATCATGATATTCAGTAAATACATTTTTCACATAATTCACTGGTGCCTTGATAACATAATATTCAGCATTTGCGATTGTATCCTGAAATACGCTTGAAAATGGCAGTTCAGTAATACCTGATACAAGAGCATAGACAGATGTCACAATCAATACAACAGTGATTACGATCATTCTTCTTGTATGCTTGTTTTTCTTCTTTTTATACAATGACATCACCTCGGTGAATACATTATAATATCTCTTTTTGAAAAATGCAATCATAAGGAAAAACAGTTATCAGATTGAAGAATAGACCCTCTCTGCTTTAAAACTATAATATTGATTTCTTCCAATAATGATATGGTCCACTATATCTACATTCATCATTTTTCCAAGTTCTATAAGCTTTTGTGTCATATTAATATCTTCACCAGAAGGATGTGCATCACCTGAAGGGTGATTATGTACACAAATGATACTAACCCCATTAAAAGCAAGTGCTTCTCTAAATATTTCTCTTGCAGAAACAATGGACATATTGACACTTCCCACAAATAATGTCTTTTCCGCAATCAAACGATTATGATTATCTAAAATCATAATCAAGAAATGTTCCTGCGATAAATGGGACATCTTGTTTTCTAAATGATAGAAAACTTTAGCTGGGTTATCATATATCTCATTCATATCTGTATGCATATTAATTCTTTTAGAAAATTCTAAAGCAGCCATAATCCCTATCGCTTTGGCTTTATTGATTCCCTTAAAAGATAATAACTTTACAAAAGTTATAGAATGAAATCCACTCATTCCCTGTATTTCTCTTAATATTGTAGAAGATAAATCTAAAACTGACTGCTCCTTGTTACCAGTTCTTAATAATAATGCAAGTAGTTCTTCATCCGTCAATGATTCTATACCATTTAAGAGTGCTTTTTCTCTTGGTTGAGAAGATTGTTCAAGTCCCTTAATCATAAATACCACCTCATATTTGCCTTTTAAGCATATGTATTTAACACCTTGAATTCAATTCCATGCATTTTACATCTTACTTTCATTCTTATTACAAACTCATAATATTTTTGTAAAAACTTTTGATTATTCTCAACAATCACGACACAAGTCGGATTACTTTTTATCACTACACTAATGCATTTATTCATATAATCATTATAGACATTATCCAATTTATTCTCTATTTTCTTTATCTTCTCTAAAACTGCTTTACTATTATTTGAATTTTGTTCCTTTCTTGATAATCGTCTCTTTTGTCTCAGTAATTGTTTCTCTAATTTCTCAATGTTTTCTAATACATCCACTCTTTGTATGCTTAATCCATTGATCGTAAATACACATTCAACTATATCTATCTCAATTCTTACTTCTCTATCAACTGTTTCCATTTTCCTTCACTTCCTTATAAATAAGGGTGCGAATCGCACCCTTCTCTTCTTATTTTCCCCATTCTAATGTGATAAGACGACCTAATCTGAGACGACCCTTAGCAGATCTAAGTAGTTTTAATCCAGCAACTCCTAGTAATGCATAAATAATATATGTCAATGCACTACCACCACAGATTTGTTCCTGGCTACTAACGGATAATTCGTACATATTTACTCCTTTCTAAAATTTTGTAAATGAGACAAATGAACTATTTCATCCTTATTACTCTTCCACCTCTTAGATGACTCAAAGATGCTCTCAACAATTTCATGCCAGCAATACCTAGAAGTGCACATATAATACGATACATAACACTTCCACCATTAATCTGCTGTTGTCTTTTCGTAGATAGCTCGTACATCTTTACTCCTTTCTGCCCCCTCTACTATATCTATACGTCTAAAGAAATGAAATTACTTAAAAAAAATCCCCAAAATGGGGATTTTTGATTAGTTCATCTTAGCAAGTTTTTCTTTTGCTGCAGCATATTTAGAACGATAATCTTCTAATTTAGCTTTTTCTGCTTCTACTTTAGCAGCTGGTGCTTTAGATGTGAAATTAGGGTTAGATAACATACCTTCACCACGCTTGATTTCACCTTCAAGCTTCTTGATTTCTTTTTCAACCTTTGCCTTTTCAGCTTCCATATCAATATACTGACCTAAATCAATATTAAGTGTATTACCACCCTTGATTACTTCAGTCGCATTATTCTTACTTGTTGGAACATTATATCCTACACAAGTTGCGTTAACTAGTTTGCTGACATAAGGTGCAATTTCCTTTAATAATGCTTCAAGATCATCCTGTTTAGTAGTGATTGTATAATCAACTTCAATACTATTCTTGATAACATAAGTATGTCTGATTTCTCTTACACCCTTGATAATATCAATTAAATAAGCAAACTGATCATTGATTGTATCATTATCATATTCTGGATTTACTTCTGGCCATTTAGAAATAACGATAGATTCTTCTTTATGTGGAATAGCCTGATAGATTTCTTCAGTAACGAATGGCATGATTGGATGTAATAATCTAACAATAGTATTTAATACATAAACAAGTGTGTTTAATGCAGATTTCTTAGCAACTTCATCATCACCTGTTAAATGAAGTTTAGATAATTCGATATACCAAGAACAGAAATCATCCCAGATGAAACGATATAATTCAGTTCCTACATTGATAAATTCAAACTTATCCATATTTTCATCAACACTTCTGATTACTTCATTTAATCTATTCAAGATCCACTTATCAGCTAAGTTAAGTGTTGCATAATCTAATTCTTCTAACTTTTGATCTTCATCAATGTTCATTAATACATAACGTGCACTGTTCCAGATCTTGTTAATGAAGTTCCAAGTAGATTTCAATTTAGCTGGTACATAACGCATATCAGCTCCTGGTGAAGAGTTATTTAATAAGAACCATCTTAATGAGTCAGCTCCATATTCATCAATAACATCCATTGGGTCAACACCATTACCTAATGATTTCGACATCTTACGACCCTGTTCATCTCTGATTAAACCATGAATTAAAACATTCTTGAATGGTCTTCTACCAGTAAATTCGATTGACTGGAACATCATACGGCTTACCCAGAAGAAGATAATATCATAACCAGTAACTAATGTATCAGTTGGGAAATATCTCTTAAACATTGGATCTTCTGTATTAGGCCAGCCCATAGTTGAGAATGGCCATAAAGCACTTGAGAACCATGTATCAAGAACATCTTCATCCTGAGTCCAGTTTTCTACGTCTTTTGGTGCTTCTCTGCCTACATATAATTCACCTGTTTCATTGTTATACCATGCAGGAATACGATGTCCCCACCATACCTGACGTGAAATACACCAGTCTTCAATGTTGTTCATCCAGTTAGAGAATGTCTTTTCAAATCTTTCTGGAACGAAATCTACTCTATCATCAGTTTTCTGATTCTTTAATGCATTTTCAGCTAATGGCTTCATCTTTACAAACCACTGCTTAGATAAATAAGGTTCCACAATTGCATGAGAACGTTCTGAGTGACCTACTGAATGGACAATAGTTTCAATATGATCTACAACACCTGCTTCTTCAAAATCCTTTAATAAAGCTTCACGGCATTCAAAACGATCCATTCCTTTATATTTACCAGCCAAATCATTCATAGTACCATCTTCATTCATACACTTAGGCATTGGTAGATTGTACTTCTTTGCTAGCTGGAAGTCATTTGGGTCATGTGCTGGTGTACATTTCATAACAGCAGTACCAAAATCAAGATCAATATAGCTATCAGCCATAATTGGTAATTCATCACCATTAGCAGGGTTGATTGCCTTCATACCAACATATTTCTTATATCTTTCATCATCAGGATGTACGAAAATTGCCTGGTCAGCAAACATTGTTTCTGGACGTGTAGTGGCAATGACTAAAATATCATCAGAACCAACAATATGATAATTGAAGTAGTACATATGACCTTCAATATCTTCATGATATACTTCGATATTTGATAATGCAGTTCTTTGTACTGGATCCCAGTTAATGATCTTTTCACCCTGGTAGATTAATCCCTTTTCATATAATCTAACAAAGACTTCCCTAACAGCATCTGATAAACCTTCATCAAAAGTAAATCTTTCCTTTGAATAATCAAGTGATAAACCTAATTTAGCCCACTGTGCACGAATGATATCTGCATATTCTTCTTTCCATTCCCAGATTTTATCAACAAGCTTTTCTCTACCTAAATCATAACGAGAAATACCCTGTTCTCTAAGTCTAGCTTCTACCTTAGCCTGAGTTGCAAGTCCAGCATGGTCCATACCTGGTAACCATAATGCATCATAACCCTGCATTCTCTTATAACGGATAATCATATCCTGCATAGTAGTATCCCATGCATGTCCTAAATGTAATTTACCAGTTACATTTGGTGGTGGAATAACAATACTATAAGGCTTCTTTGTTAAATCACCTGCTTTAAAGTATTCCTTATCTAACCACTGCTGATATTTACCTTTTTCTACAGCTAAATGGTCATATTTAGTCGGTAACTCTTTTTTCATTTGTTTCGTCCCCCTCAATAAATGATTCTTTATGTTCTCTAATATACTTAGTTAACTTTGGCATAAAATCAGTACCTGCAATCATAGTAATATATTCATGTGTGAAGTCTGAGAAATTATAAGAAGAATAATCACCCATATCTTCATCTTCTTCACCATTTTCCATGATTTCATTCAATCTTCTTGCACTCTTTACTAATTCTGCAATCTGCGGTTCACGCACATTATTGAAATAAGTTTCTAATTCATCCGCATATACTGAATAAGCAGGTGTTTCAAAGAAAGATCTAATTGTTTTAGTAGTACTTACACATTCATTTAACTGACTGATACCATAGACAGTTCTTTCTTCCATATTTAATTTATCTAGGAAGTTTTCATCTTCATCTTCTAAATCACCAATACGTGCAACAATTAAATTGACTAAATCCTTATCACTGCATGCATCAAATTTTTCTGATGTGAAATGCTTGTTTTCATCTTTGAAATCCGCAAATCGTAACGCTTCTTCCATCTGTTTGTCTTTGATTGCTTTTGTTTTCTTATAATAGAAATAACATAATGTGATTATAAATAGAGTAAAAGCAACCAATATCGGTGTTCTGTATTCCATAATTCCTCCTTAAATAAAAAAAGCATGTGCATAAGGACGACTGCATCGTGGTACCACCTTATTTCACATACTCTGTATGTCTCTTTACTTTAACGCAGTATTACGTATCTGACTACTTCATTCACCAAATATGCTCCAAGGCTACCTTCCAGTCTTCACTCTCCTCTTTCACACCAGCCAAGAGGTCTCTTTAAGAAGAATAACTGTACTCCTCCTCTTCAACGCTTGTTATTATTCTACCAAAGGCTTTACTATAAGTCAATGAACTTATTTACCTAGATATTCTAAAGCCTGGGCAAGAACTGAATCACCATTCATCATACCATAGTCCTTCATACCAATCATATATACTGGAATAGAACCAACAGTTTTCTGAATTTCTTCCTTTGCATAACGAACCTGTGGTCCAAGGAAAATAATATCAGCTTCTACATCCTTTAAATCTGTGTTTTCAGCGTTCACTGCCCAAATTTCAGCTTCGACATTCTGTTTAGTCGCTGCTCTTTTCATCTTTTCTACAAGTAAGCTTGTACTCATCCCTGATGCACAGCATAGTAAAATCTTAATCATCAAAAAACTCCCTTCTTGCGACACATTATATACTAAAATAAGACGTTTGTGAAGAAAGAAAAAAAGAGAGATGTTATGATCTCTCTTCGCATAATTCTAAGATACAATCCCAGACTTCTCTGACACCTTTTTTCTTTAAGCTGGAAAAACGGACAAAGTGGTCACTAGGATCAAAATCCAATGTTTCTTTAATCAGCTTCTCATTTTTAACAAGTTCATTACGTTTTAGTTTATCTTCTTTAGTTGCGACAACAATAACAGGAATACCAAAATGCTTGGCATAATCATACATTGTTACATCATCATCTTTAGGTTTATGACGATAATCCACAATAAGAATCATCGCTTTTAGATTCTTTCTATTACGTAAGTAATTGTCAATCATTTCTGAGAACTGTTCCAACATCTTCTTTGGTACCTTTGCATAGCCATATCCTGGTACATCAACAAGTCTTACTTCATCATTAATATTAAAGAAATTAAGAGTACGTGTTTTACCAGGAGTTGAACTAACCTTTGCAAGTCCCTGCACATTAGTTACTGTATTGATAAAACTTGATTTACCTACATTTGAGCGTCCAGCCATCACTACTTCAGGTAATGATTCATCTGGCCACTGACTAGGCCAGGCTGCACATAACATGAATTCGGCTTTTTTTATTGTATACATATTACTTTACCAACGCATTTTCTAAAACAGTATCAATATTATCTGCTGTGATGATAGTTAAATCGTTTCTTACTGATTCTGGAATATCATCAATATCTTTTGCATTATCCTTAGGAATAATGATTGTATGAATACCAGAACGATGTGCAGAAATTGACTTTTCTTTTAAGCCACCAATTGGTAATACATTACCTGTTAATGTCACTTCACCTGTCATTGCGACATCATCACGTACAGGCTTTTGTGTGAAAGCTGAATAGATAGCAGTTGTTAAAGTAACACCAGCACTAGGGCCATCCTTCTTTACTGCACCTTCAGGTACATGAATATGAATATCCTGTTTATCAAAATCAATATCCTTTAAGCTATACTTATCAGCATGTGCCTTAAGATAGTCTAACGCAATTGAAGCAGATTCTTTCATGACATCACCAAGCTGACCAGTGACGATGAATTTACCACTGCCTTTGAAGTGATTGACTTCAATTGGAAGAATATCTCCACCAAACTGTGTCCATGCTAGACCAGTGACTACACCTACCTGAGGTTTAGGCTGTTTCTTTGTATGATCAAATGGTGCTTTACCTAATAATTCTTCTAAGTCGTTTACTTCCACAGCCACATGATCAGTTGTTTTCTTAAGAATCTTTAATACTGATTTTCTACAGATAGCAGCAATCAATCTTTCTAACTGACGTACACCTGCTTCACGTGTATAGTGTCTAATAATATACATTAAAGCATCATCAGTAATAGTTAACTGTTCATCAGTCAAACCATGATTCTTAAGCTCTTTCTTAATTAAATGATCTTTCGCAATCATTAATTTTTCTTGTTCTGTATATGAAGATAGTTCAATGATTTCTAATCTATCACGTAATGGTTCAGGAATACCACCTAGATCATTTGCTGTTGCGATAAATAAAACCTGTGATAAATCATATGGTTCTTCAATATAGTTATCTGAGAACATAGAATTCTGTTCAGGGTCTAATACTTCAAGCATAGCACTTGTAGGATCACCCTTATAATCACTTGCCATCTTATCAATTTCATCTAATAAGAAGACAGGATTCATAACACCTGCTTTTTTCATACCCTGAATAATACGACCTGGCATAGAACCTAAATATGTTCTACGATGACCTCTGATTTCTGATTCATCAGTCACACCACCTAGAGAAATTTTCACAAACTTACGATCTAAAGCACGTGCAATAGACTTAGAAATAGAAGTCTTACCAACACCTGGTGGACCCACTAAACAAATAATAGGTGCCTTTAAAGACTGGGTCATCTGTTTAACAGCAAGCTGTTCTACAATTCTTTCTTTAGGTTTCTTTAAACTAAAATGGTCTTCATCAAGAATTTTTTCTACCTTAGTAATATCCTGATTATCTTCAGTCATTTCAAACCAAGGAAGCTTAGTCATCCAGTCAAGATAAGTACGTACGACATTGGCTTCTGGTGAAGTAGAAGGCATCATTTCATAACGTGCTAACTCTTCAGTTAGCTTGTCTTTTACATTCTGTGGATAAGGATTATCCTTAATCATAGAACGGAATCTTTCAACTTCATCCTCACCATTAGGTGTATCACCTAATTCTTCTTTAATTGCCTTAAGCTTTTCTCTTAAATAGAATTCTTTCTGGTTTTCATCAATACTCTTCTTAACACGATTATTGATAGAATTTTCAATTTCATTAATAGCCTTTTCCTTCTGCATAGATGCAAGAACTAACAAAAGACGTTTATTAATATCTGGTTCAGCTAAAATCTTTTCTCTTTCCACTAAATCAGAATTAATATAATGACCAATAGTATCAGCAAGTTCACTTGCTGATAAACCATGAGTAATATTTGAAATTAATTCTCTAGGTAATAGCTGACTTGCCCCATTCATTGACTGCATCTGTTCAGTCAACTTACGTACTAGCGCAGTTTCTTCATTAGGATCACCATGAATGTCTTCTAAATAGCGCACCTTTGCATAATAGCATTCACCTTCAGTATAAAGTGATTCTAATTCAACACGCTTTTCACCTACTACAGTAAGTTTAATTGTTCCATGATTATCTTTCTTAATACGTTTTGTAATCTTACAAAGTGTGGCATGGTGATATACCATGTCAAAATTGATTTCTTCTTCTAAAGGATGGATCTGTGACACTAATACAATGTTAGAGTCGTGCTGACTTACAGCTAAATCCATTGCATTTAAGGAAAATGTACGTCCTACATCCAAAGATAATTCATGTCCTGGAAATACAAGCATACCACGCGTACAAATAACAGGAAGATCAACTGTTACATTTAAATTTTCCATAACCTATTTCTCCTTTCTTAGAAAAAATAAGACGCGTAGGCGTCTTATTTCACATTATCTTTAATTAACTGAAGAGCCTTTCTGTGAGTTAAATCACCCTTTACTACATATTCCTGACCACCAAGAACCTTCTTAACTTCTTCAAGTGGCATGTTGTAGTATGTAGCGATTTCTTTCATTTCATCTTCCATTTCTGCATCAGTCACTTCAATGTTTTCAGCCTTAACGATTTCATCAAGGATTAAGTTTAACTTAACTCTTTCTTCAGCCTGATCTCTTACGTCAGCTTTGATATCATCCATTGTCTTACCAGTCATCTGAGTGTATAATTCAATGTTTAATCCCTGCTGAGATAAGTTCTGGTTGATTTCGTTAATAATATTCATAACTTCGCTATCAACCATTGCATCTGGTACATCGATTGTATTGTTTGCAACAACAGCCTTAATTACTTCTTCATTGAACTTGTTTTCAGCTTCAGCCTTCTTCATAGTTCTGATCTGATCTTTGATCTTTTCCTGTAACTGTTCTAATGTTTCAACACCTTCGATATTAACATCCTTAGCTAATTCATCATCAATTTCAGGTAAAACCTTTGCTTTGATTTCATGAACCTTAACCTTGAATACTACTTCAGCACCTGCTAAATCAGCTGCATGATATTCTTTAGGGAAAGTTAAGTTGATTTCTTTTTCTTCACCAGCAGCCATACCAACTAGACCTTCTTCAAATCCAGGGATGAATGAGTGAGAACCGATTTCAAGTGAATAGTTTTCTGCTTTTCCGCCTTCAAAAGCAACACCATCTTTGAAACCTTCATAATCGATAACAGCTGTATCGCCTTCTTCAACTGTTCCTTCTTCTTTAACTACTAATTCAGCGAACTGCTTCTGGTAGTCATTTAATCTTTCTTCAACATCTTTCTTAGTTACTCTTACCTGAGCCTTCTTAACTTCTAATCCTTTGTATTCACCTAATTCGAATTCAGGTTTAACTGGACAAGTGAAAGTTACTTCTAATTCAGTTTCAGTAGATTTAACAATGTTTGCAGTTGGCTGAGCAACTGGAGTTACATTGTTGTCAACGAAAATCTCAGCATAGTTTTCGCTTAAGATTTCTTCAACAGCCTGTTCTCTTAATGCCTTAGCACCAATCTTAGCTTTGATTAAATTCTTTGGAGCATGTCCCTTTCTGAAACCATCTAACTTAACTGAACCAGCTAACTTATTTAAAGCCTTTTCCTGAGCTGCTGCCCATTCTTCTGTATCGAAAACGGCTTTGATTTCAACCATTGATTTCTCAAGTTTTTTAACTTCTGTATTCATTTCTTAATCTCCTTTACTATTTGCAATTGCTATTATACATGAAAGATTCATGCAATGCAACAATTTAACACTCTAATTGTTTGAGTGCTAATATTTCTTTTTCTACGTCTGATAAATCGCAATTGTAGTCAATTTCTATATCAGATGGATCAACTGGCATATTCTGTAATGTTGCAACGTAATAATGTAGTGTTGCTGCTACTAGATCACAGTCTTCTGGCATAATATCCTTAGGATAAATAGTATAAAGATAATATTCCAGATAATCGAGACATTGTGAGAGAAGCGTAGGATTATCATCTTCTAATACTCTTGAAAGAGATTTACCAATCAATGTATAACATTCTCTTTCTAATACCAAAGGACTATAAGAGCCATTAAAATAATATGTTTCATCACCTTTTACAACAGTGAATTCTTCATCCACCTGCTGATCAATCAGAATTTCCATAATAAGTGTCTTCGCAAAAGATGACTTATGAGGATTTTCTAAAAATCTTCCTACTTCAGGCATGATCATACGGATATTTAACTGCTGTAATTGATCAAGTGCCATATAAATTAAATCATCATTCACTTCATCTCTATCAAGCAGACGACCAATTTCCTGTGCAGACATTATGGTACTCTTGTTTTCTAGCTGGTAATTTTTTTCCTGCTTCATAAGAATAATTTCATCATAAACTGCATTGAATAAGTTTTCATACTGCTGAGGGATATAAGGCATGGATAATTCTTCAATAAGAATATTAATTGCCTGTTCATATTCTTCAAGTTCTTTTAAAGCATTTAAATATAAAGCAGTCACTTCATAATAAGTGTTATTGGCCTGCATTTTAGCAACGGCCCCTTCCTGCATACATCTTTGATAATCTTCTAATGCATTCAAGCATACAAGACGATAATATCTAGTCATCTCGTCATCCATATCTGTCAAACGACTTAATGCGACTTGATACTGGCCTTCTTCAATAAGTTCTTCTATCATGTTTGCCTCCTTGAGTTTCAATTTTATCAAAATTAGACTATCTGTCAATATAATTAAAAAACCTTACTAAATGTAAGGTCCTTGTCTTATTATTCATCACCAAATGATACGCCCATAGCCTTAGCAGCCTGAACAAGATCTCCATTTGGATCAACAAGCTTCTGCTTACCAAACTTCGCATCACCAATTACTTCTTCAAGTGAAGTATATTCCATGTTGCCACCCTTTAATGATACAACATTTCCAAATAAGCCCTCATCAATCATAGCACATGCCTTATTACCAAATCTGATAGATAAGATTCTGTCATATGCATCAATATCACCACCACGGATAATATGGCCCGGATTGACAGAACGTACTTCATGATTAGGAATGACTTTTTCTAGATCATCAGCTACCTTTGCAGCAAGTCCAGAATAACGAATTGGGTCTGGTGAATCTTCTACAATCTTACCGATTGACTTTGTACCATCTGCATACTTAGCACCTTCAGCTACTGCAATAACAGTATATGGAAGACCTGCTTCATCACGTTTCTTAACTGCTTCCGCAATATTTTCAATAGTAAATGGAATTTCAGGAATCAATACAACACCAGCATTACCTGCAAGGCCTGCATATAATGAAATCCATCCAGCTTCTCTACCCATTAATTCACAACAGATGACACGATGATGTGATTTTGCAGTAGTCTGAAGACGATCTATGAATTCAGTACCAACACTCATCGCACTGATGAAACCATATGTTAAATCTGTAGAAGTTAAATCATTATCCATAGTCTTTGGTACACCAATGACATTGACACCTTTTCTACTGAAATCTCTAGCACTTGTTAATGTACCATCGCCACCTAATACAACTAATACATCAACACCATCTTTCTTAAGATTTTCTACACCTACATCACTGACGTCTTTTCTTACTTTTCCACCATTTCCATCATCTACAAGATAATCGAATAGGTTATCTTTATTAGAACTATAAAGAATAGTTCCGCCTTCCTTATATATATCCTCTACCTTGTCTACAGTTAATTCTACATAATTATTATTATATAATCCACGATAACCATATACAAAGCCAATAACTTCCCAATTATATTTTTCAATCGCAATCTTAGTGATTGTTCTGATTACCGCATTTAAGCCTGGACAATCTCCTCCGCCAGATAATAGCGCAATTTTTTTAACTTTTGAATTCATGATATTTCCTCCTCGTATAATATGTACGTAATCAGTTAATGAACTCTATCGATTCATTATTGATTGTACATTCTAATTTTAAGATAATAGTTTTGTTTTGAATGAAGGTTTTATTCTTTCCCCCTGTGGCTACTTCATGTACGTCCACT
>NZ_FR898769.1:0-857 GCF_000437715.1 Catenibacterium sp. CAG:290 | reverse complement strand
GAACGAATCTTCTTCGGAAGATGAGTGGCGAACGGGTGAGTAATACATAGGTAACCTGCCCCTGTGCGGGGGATAACAGGAGGAAACTCCTGCTAATACCGCATAGCCATGAGCACCGCATGGAGCTCATGCCAAATATCCTTTCGGGGATAGCGCAGGGATGGACCTATGGCGCATTAGCTAGTTGGCGGGGCAACGGCCCACCAAGGCAACGATGCGTAGCCGGCCTGAGAGGGCGGACGGCCACATTGGGACTGAGACACGGCCCAGACTCCTACGGGAGGCAGCAGTAGGGAATTTTCGGCAATGGGGGAAACCCTGACCGAGCAACGCCGCGTGAGCGAAGAAGGCCTTCGGGTCGTAAAGCTCTGTTGTAAAGGAAGAACGGCGCATACAGGAAATGGTATGCGAGTGACGGTACTTTACCAGAAAGCCACGGCTAACTACGTGCCAGCAGCCGCGGTAATACGTAGGTGGCGAGCGTTATCCGGAATCATTGGGCGTAAAGAGGGAGCAGGCGGCCGCAAGGGTCTGTGGTGAAAGACCGAAGCTAAACTTCGGTAAGCCATGGAAACCGGGCGGCTAGAGTGCGGAAGAGGATCGTGGAATTCCATGTGTAGCGGTGAAATGCGTAGATATATGGAGGAACACCAGTGGCGAAGGCGACGGTCTGGGCCGCAACTGACGCTCATTCCCGAAAGCGTGGGGAGCAAATAGGATTAGATACCCTAGTAGTCCACGCCGTAAACGATGGTCACTAAGTGTCGGGGGTCAAACCCCGGTGCTGCAGTCAACGCAATAAGTGACCCGCCTGAGTAGTACGTTCGCAAGAATGAAACTCAAAGGAATTGACGGGG